>DATKYL010000357.1:0-13418 GCA_035528515.1 Acidobacteriota bacterium
GCCCTCGGTCGTGGCCGCGTACTGGCCGGACGCGCGCTTTCTCCACGCGCACAACGTCTAATGCCTCCCCCAAACGAAACGCCCCCGTCCGGGGACGGGGGCGCCTGAATTCATTAGTCCTGATCGGTGACTACTTCAGAAGCGACATCTTCCTTGTCACAACCTCGCCGCCCGCCTGCACGCGATAGAAATACATGCCGGACGAGACCGTACGACCCGAATTGTCGGTGCCGTCCCAGGTCTCCGTATGCGTTCCCGCTGAGCGCTCGCCGTTGACCAGCGTTCTGACATTCTGGCCAAGGATGTTGTACACCACGATGCTGACAGGGCCCGCGTCGGACAATTCGTAACTGATCAGGGTCGCCGCATTGAACGGGTTCGGGAAGTTTGCGACCGAGAGGATGGCACGTCCCTCCATACTCTTGCCGGCCGGACAGGGGCTGCTGGTACGTCTCTTGGTGACGCGGATCGCCATACAGTCGTGACCCACGATCGGTATCCCCGTCTCCGTGAGATTCCCCGTCAGCGCAAAAATGACATCGTCCCCGTGACCGACGTCCTCGCCGAGAACGCCGACAATGTCCGCCCGCGTGAATTTCAGCGAGAGGTCGATGAATCCATCGGGACCCTCGATCGTGCAGTCGCATTCTCCGGGAGCGCGCTCGATCGGTTGCGACACGTCCTCAAATCCCCAACGCACCGGAGCGACACCTTCCAGCAGGATCGTCGTCGGGTCGATGTCATGAACGTTGAACGTCTCGGTTCCCATCACCGCCACTGCGATGAGCGGTATTCCGATTGAGGCCGTCGTGGCCAGCTCCGAGGCGCTGACGTTCAGCGGATTCGGGCATTGCAGTGGCTTGATGTCTACATAAACCGGCACCTCGGAGGCCAGTGACGGATCCGTATCGAGCTCCTCCGAGGACGGGCAGGGCTGGCTGGTACGCCGCTTCGTGACGTACACCACCATACAGTCATGCCCGACAATCGGCTCGAGTGTCTCCGTGAGGCTGCCCGTCAGTGTCAGGATCACCTCGTCCCCATGGCCGACGTCGTCGCCGAGAATGCCGACGATGTTCGCGCGGGTGAATTTCAACGAGAGGTCGATCAACCCGTCGGGACCCTCAATCGTACAGTCGCACTCCCCGGAGGCGTCCTCGACCGGCCGCGAGATGTCCTCATATCCCCAACGCTCGGGCGCGACACCCTCCAGCAGGATCGTCGTCGGGTCGATGTCGTGGACGTTGAATGTCTCGGTTCCCATCACCGCAACCACAATCATGGGTACCCCGGTTGACGCGGTGGTAACCAATTCCGAAGCGCTGACACTCAGCGGGTTCGGGCATTGGAGCGGCTTGATATCGACATAGACCGGGATCTCGGCTGCTGCTGTGGTCGCTATGCCGCCGAGGGCGAACACGGCGATCAGGATGGTCACGGCTGTGCAGATGACAGTCGGTTTTCGGAACATGGGCGATACCTCCTGGAAAACGGATGATAGTTTCTTGTCACCGGCTTTTCCCCTGATACCGGATCGTCGTTCGTCCGCAGACGACCGGTGCACGCGATGGCCGGTACTTTTCCTTCTTGACGACGTCCCCAACGGGGGATCGCCCGCGTTCCGGCTTCCCTCTCTGTTGGGCTCTTTGTTAAACCAAACGTGCAACGACTGCCTGTTTGGTCACTTTCCTGACAAATAGAACACCTCCGCCGCTCCTCGGTCAAGCGGAATTTTCACAAGTTCAACTTACTTGGTCTGACTTTGGCAGTGCTGACACTGGGGGCGGGAGATCATCTCATGTGACGCGCGACGCAAATATCCCCGTCGGATGATCTGGTATGTTTTCGGTGACGCTGATACGGGGAGCGGGAGATCATCTCACGTGAGGCGCAATGCAAGTATCCCCGTGGGATTGGATTTCCTGAGTTCACTTCTGCCGGCAGTCCGGTGGGAACCCGACTCTCCCCGACGGCCGCGTGCCGGTACGTGTTGTCCGCTGTCTGATTGATGTGAGTCAGCCTCCGTGCGGTCGCACGGTCTATCCGCGAATGACTTTGCTGACGATGTCGCGGCGCAGGACGATCCCCACCAGCTTGCCGTTCTCGACCACCGGGACGCGGCGAATGTTGCGGAAGAGCATTTGTGCCGCCACTTCGACGATCGGCGTATCCTCGGTCGTGGTAAACAGCCGGGTGGTCATCATGTCGCTAACCCGGATTTCGTCCTCGCGCCGGAGAAGATCGTCGAACGGCTCCGCGTCGGGGGAGAGGGAGAGGTTCTGGATGAGCGATTCGTAATCGGGCAGCGCCGCCTGGATCAGGTGCCGCTCGGAGATCATGCCGACCGGCTGCCCGTCGTCGTCGACCACCGGCATGCCCGAAACACCGTAACGGTAGAGCTTGTTGGCGACTTCCTTCAGCGTGTTTTCCGGTGTGACCGTGACCACGTCACGTATCATGAGATCGCGCACCGTCAGGTGCTTGCGTACTGTCACGCCGGACTCCCAGATGACACGGATGACTTCCTCCGGAGACTCTGCTCCCAGGATGCGAGGAAGGTTCTTCTTCTGCCGGGCCAGCGTCGCCAGTCCCGACAGTGTCTGCAGGTACAACTGTGCAATGTTCCGCGGCGTCAGAAGCAGGCAGATCACGTGGAGTGGCTTGCCGTCGGGTGTGGGCGCACGGATCCCCTTGCGGGAGATCCCGAGAGCAACGTGCATCCCCTTGACCCGATCGGTGCGCGCATGGGGGAAGGCGAATGAGCGGCCGAACGACGTATTCTCAATCTCTTCCCGTTCGGCCACCGAACTCAGGACGCCCGCACGGTCGATTTCGGGATGCTTCCTGACCACGAGATCCATCAGTTCGGAGATCGCGCCCGCCTTGGAATCAGACCGCAGATCGGCCGACACCAGCGATGGATCCAACAATGCCGCCAGTCGCATAGGTCTCTACGCCTCCACCACACCACGTACCGCGCCGGTGAAACGGGCCGGTACCGCCAGCCCACCGGAGACCAGGAACTTGATGGCCTCTTCGGTGCCTATGCTCAACTCGATCACTTCGCTCTGGGGCACCAGAACGACCATCCCCGAAACCGGCGTCGGCGTGGAAGGGATGAATACCGCCACCATCTCCCTGTCGTCTCCGTCCGCCGACAGACACGTGCGCCCCGTGGCGAATCCAACCGCGTAGATCCCCCGCCGCGGGTATTCGACCGCGACCACGCGGTTGAACTGCTTGTGTTCCGGGAGCGTCACTGCCTCGACCAACTGCTTGGCGGCGCCGTAGATCGTTCGGGCAACCGGCGTACGGGAAATGACTCTCTCACCGACACCCACGAGGCGGGATCCCGCGACGTTGCGCCCGAGCGCGCCCACCAGCATGATCAGAAGAATCGTGGCCGCCAGCCCCATCCCCGGGACGGTGTACCCGAATACGCGCTCCACGAACGGGGAGAGGATGCCGTCCACGTTGGTGAACAGGAAATTCAGAACGATTACGGTGACGATGACCGGGACCGTGATCAGGACACCGGACAAGAACATCCGTCGTATCGTCAGGATGATCCGGTGCCCAAGAGGGCGTTGCGATGATGGCTCGGAATCCATGCCGTCATCCCCCGGCTCCACCGGCGGACTGTCCAGACTACCAAGACCCATGCCGTCTGTCAAGCGCATCCGCATTCCGCGGCGGATGGTGCTCCCCCACAGGAAGTGATCGGCAGTGACGGCCAGGCGGCCAGTCCCGGCGCCGGTCGTGCCTCCGCCGGGAGAGGGTCGATCACTCGAACTGCGGCGGGCGCGGTGGGGGAGAATCGGCGGGAGGGGCCGGTGGGCCCGGGGTGGGGGGCGTATCGGCGGGCTCCGCGGCATGGGCATACGCCGGCGCCCGGAGCAGCAGAAAGGTCTTCGTCCAGACGGCTGAATCGAAGGTGCCGATGTACGCGGCGAAGACGATCAGGGGGATCAGCGCACCGATGCCGTACAGGATCGCCAGCGGCTTCGCCGTGGCCCAGAGAGCGATACCCGGGAGCGCCAGCATCATGGCGATCATCGTCACGACGATGAATACCCCGATCGCGATCGCGAATTTCGCCAGGCCCATCAAAATCGTCGGTTTCCATTGCTCGCGTAACAGGAGCCAGCCGTCGCCGATCGAATCGATGACGCCGCGCAGCTCCAGGACGGCAAACCGCTCGGCATAGGTCCAGGTCAGAACAAGGATGACGAGGCCCCCGATGATCAGCGGAATTCCGAACAGCAGCGAGAGCACGCCCAGCGGTGCCGCCACCGCGAACAGCGCCACCACGACCATGACGATACCCAGGACAAAGGCGATGCTGATGACGATCAACAGGAGCGTCAAGCCGAGCATCGGCCAGAAGCGCTTCCAGCCGAAATCCCAGCCCCCCGAAATACTGTGGGTGCCCCCTGTCTCGATCTGGTACACGTTATAGATCAGGGCCGTCTTGCTGATAACGTGCAGGATGAGGATGACCAGCCCGATTGTGAAAACCAGAAGCAGAATCATGGCCAGCGCGGCCATGAACCACGCCTTGGCGGCTTCGACGTCCGGTATTCCGGAGTCGTCGGAGCCCAAGCCCGGGACGTTGCCTCTCACCCCCCCCGCAGCGAAGAGGCCGAACAGCCACAGGTACTTGTACCGCCACGCGAGCTTGAAGCCGTCGCGGATGATATCGGCGATGGGAAGATTGATCATCGTGTCGCCTCCTGGGGAGCGTCTGCCTGCGGCAGTAGCGGCGCCGCCGACCCCCTCAATACGCCCTCAAGGACTCGAACCTTGGACCCGCTGATTAAGAGTCAGCTGCTCTACCAACTGAGCTAAGGGCGCAGCGGCTCTCCCGCGGCTGCTAAACAATGCATTTGCCGCCGCCTGTCAACCCGTTTGTCACTCGTATCACACGGTGCCGACACGCTGGGTCACGAATCTTCAGGACAACGGCACTCATGCCTTGCCCGTCCGGCGGCGAGCAGTACATTTCGGGGTGGAGTGAAGGGAAGGAGACGCAATGACGGAGCAGACGTTTTCATACTTGATCGGCGTTGCCGCCGCTCTCATCCTGGCCGGTCTCTCTTATCGCCTGCTGGGGCGCAGGAAATCCCGCCGGTTCCTCGGTATCCGGAGAGGCCGCATTGTTCCCGTGATCGTATTCGTGGTCACCCTGGCGGTGGCCGGCGCCGTTGCCGGCTGGTTCTCCACTCCCGAGGGAACGACTCGCCTGTCGTCGCGCGCGAGTCCGGAAACCGAACGCATCCAATTGGACAGTCTGCTGAACGAAGGTCAGCACATGTCTGCCGTGGGCAACGTCCAGGGAGCGGTCGAGCTCTTCGGCGAAGCGGCCACACGGGCCATCGAGATCCAGGATGACATGCTCACCGGCCGGGCGTTCGCCGGCCTCGCCGAATGCTACGCTCTCCTGGGCGATGTCGAGCAGGCCCGCGAGTACTACCGGGACCGGGCACTCCCCCTCTTCGCCGATCGTGCCTTTAAGGTCCCCCGCGGCGAGGCCATCGCGACGCGCGCCCTCGGTGACCTGGAACGCCGCGTTGGTGACCGCGACTCTGCTCGAGGTTTCTACGCGCGGTCGCGAGAACTCTTCGCGTCGATGAACGATGACGTCGGCGTCGCCTCGGTGCTACACGGCTTGAGTCAGTTGGAACGCAGCGAAGGCCAGGTCGACTCCGCCCGGGTTCATCTCACGCTGGCAGATTCACTGCTGACGCAGCAGGGTCACATCCTCGGCCGGGCCAATGTCCTTCACAGCTTCGGCGATCTGGAGATCGAATTGGGCGACGTCGATACCGCACGGGCATATTACACCGAGGCCCTGGCGCTCGCCCGCCAGGCCCGCAACCCCTTGGGAGAGGCCAACGCACTCTATGGTCTGGGAAACACCGCCCTGGTAAAGCAAGACGAGAAGATGGCACAGGAGAACTTCACCGAAGCCGAGGTCATATACGAGCGCATCGGCAATCGCCTGGGCCAAGCCAACATCGCCGTCGCTCTCGGCGATCTGCAGATCCTCCGCCGGGACGCGACAGAGGCCGCCCGCCATTACGAGAAAGCCATCGGACTCTACCGCGGCATCGGTATGCAGGACGAGGCCACGGTCATCGACCAGAAGCTGCGTCGAATCAGACTCCCGGAGGCTGACATCGATGGGTAGGTGGGTCGGCAGCCTGTCGAACGACTCGTGCCCAACCCGGCCGTTCCTATTGCGCCATCCCCAACCGGTCCAGGATAAAGGCGTACTCGAACGCGAGATCTTTCAGGTAATCGTACCGCCCCGATGAACCGCCGTGCCCGGCGCCCATTTCTGTCTTGAATACCAGCAGGTTGTCGTCGGTCTTGCGGGCGCGCAGCTTGGCGGTCCACTTCGCCGGTTCCCAGTACTGGACACGCGGGTCGTTCAGACCGGCGGTGATCATCATGTGCGGGTAGTCCTTCGCCTCGACGTTGTCGTAGGGCGAGTATGACTTCATGTAATGGTAATACTCTTCCTCTTTGGGGTTGCCCCACTCGTCGAACTCGACCACGGTCAACGGAATCGACTCATCGAGCATCGTGTTCACCACGTCGACAAACGGCACCTCGGCGACCATGACCTTGAAGAGGTCGGGGCGCATGTTGACCACCGCACCCACCAGCAACCCGCCGGCGCTGCCGCCGCTCATCACGAGTTTCTCCGGCGACGTGTACCCCTGGGCGACCAGGTGCTCGGCGCAGGCGATGAAATCGGTGAAGGTGTTTTTCTTCTTCAGCCACTTGCCGTCCTCGTACCACCAGCGGCCCATCTCACCGCCGCCACGCACGTGCGCGATCGCGAAGATGAAACCGCGCTCGAGCAGGCTGAGACGGTTCGACGAGAACCGCGGCTCCATACTGTACCCGTACGAGCCGTACCCGTAAAGGTACAGCGGATTGCCGGCGGTGGGCGTGATGTCCTTGCGGTAAACCAGCGAGATCGGAATCTCGACCCCGTCGGGAGCGGTCGCCAAGATACGCGCCGACTGGTACTGTGCGCGGTCGTACCCGCCGAGGACCTCATACTCCTTCTTCAGGTCCCGTGACTGGTCGTCCATGTTGTAATCGAAGACCGACCGGGGCGTCACCAGCGAGGTGTAGGTGAAGCGCACCAGGTTCGTATTGAAGTCGGGGTTCGACGAGCCCTGGTACGTGTACACCGGTTCGGGAAATGTCACGTAGTGATCGCTGCCGTCGGCCGGATTCAGGATATGAATCTGCTTGAGTCCGTCCTTGCGCTCATAGACCACCAGATGATTCGCGAATGCCTCGGCCCCGTCGACCTTGACGTCCTCCCGATGCGGCAGCACGTCCTTCCAGTTCTCCTTCGACGGTTTCCTGACGGGAGTGGAGACCAGCCTGAAGTTCCGCGCCCCGTCGTTGGTTGTGATGTAAAATCTGTTGCCGTGGTGGGCGACGTCGTACTCGTGGTTCTTCTCCCGCGGCTGGATGACCCGGAACGATCCCGTCGGTTTACCCGCGTCGAGGAAACGGACCTCGGAGCTGGCAATACTCCCCAACGACAGCAGCAGGTAGGCGCGGCTCTTGGTCTTGCCGATGCCGAGGAAAAACGCGTCGTCTTCCTCGTGATAGACGAGCGCGTCGTCGGCGGGGTTGCCGCCGAGGACATGGCGCCAGAGCTTGTACGGCCGGTGCGCCTCGTCCAGGGTGCTGTAGAAAATCGTCTTGTTGTCGTTGGCCCATTCACAGTCGGTGGACGCGTTCGGGATCTCGTCCGTCAGCAGTCTGCCCGTCGCGAGATCCTTGATCCGGATCGTGTACAGCTCATTCCCGGCGGTGTCGATCCCGTAGGCGAGCAATTGGTGGTTCGGGCTGACCCTATAGATGCCGAGGTCGAAATAGTCGCGCGCACCGGCGAATTCATTCTGGTCGATCAGGATCTCTTCCGGCGCATCAAGACTCCCCTTTTTGCGGCAGTTGATCTTGTACTGCTTCCCTTCTTCCGAACGCGTGTAGTAGTAGTAATCATCGATCTTCACCGGTACGTCGAGATCGGTCTCCTTGATGCGCCCGACCATCTCCTGGTAGATCTGGTCCTGCAGCACCTGCGTGTGTGCGGTCACCGCCTCGGTGTAGGCGTTCTCCGCCTCGAGGTAGGCGATCACCTCGGGATTGGTCTTCTCGCGCAGCCAGAAGTAGTCGTCGACGCGCACGTCGCCGAACAGCGTGTCGGCCTTGGGCGCGACCTTAGCGACCGGCGGCGCAGGCTGTTGCGCCCCGCACGATACCAGGGTCAACGCGAGCAGTACCGTGACAATGCCGAACAGGCGCATGGACAGCCCGCTACGTGAAACGTTAACGCCGCTCATCAATCCCTCCCCGTTTATACAAGACGGGGCCGACCGAGCATCCCAGCCCGGTCAACCCCGACTCTATGACTGTCCGCCCCGCAACCCGTACTCCGGGGTCAGCGGAGGTTCTTTTCTTTGAACAACACGTGCTTGCGGACCTTCGGATCGTACTTCATGACCTCGATCTTCCCCTCGCTCTTGCGCTTGTTCTTCGAAGCGATGTAGAAGTATCCGGTCCCCGCAGTGCTTTCCAGCTTGATCAGTTCACGTTTGGTCTTCGCCATCTCAAGTCTCCCGCAATTCGGATCGGGCCCTGACCCGAAACAACTAATTTACATGACAATCTCCCCGAGCGAAACCCCGAAAACAAGATCGCCATGCGTCCGGCGACCGAGGCTTCACCATTTCCCCACGGTAACCGATTGTGTCCCAACGTATAAGCGGCGGTGCCGCCGGTGGCGCCACCGCCTCCGCGACAGCCGATCCCTCGCTGTCCGGACCTGTCATCCGCCGAAACTGCCCCTTGCCTCACCGCTCCGGACTCTCGACACTATAGAGGACTGTTCCCACTGGAGCAGTTCGTTGTCTCGATCACCAACGCGTGACCCGGAGAGCCCATGATCGCGATATCGTTTCACGGCGCGGCCCAGATCGTCACCGGTTCGAAATACCTCGTGCAGGCGGGCAAGGAGTCAATCCTGGTTGACTGTGGCATGCTCCAGGGGCGCAAGGAACTGCGCCTTAGAAACTGGGACGCACCGCCGTTCGATCCCGCGAAGATCCGTGCGGTGGTCCTCACCCACGCCCACATCGACCACACCGCCTACCTCCCCCGCCTCTACCGTCAGGGCTTCCGCGGCGATGTCTTCTGCTCAGCGCCCACCCGGCGCTTAGCGCAGATTCTCCTCATGGACGCCGCCGAGTTGCAGGAAGAAGATGCGCGCTATCTGAACAAGACCGGCGCCACCAAACACAAACCGGCGCTGCCGCTTTTCACCAGCGAAGACGCCAAGGCCGTCCTGAAGCACTTCCGCAAAGTGCCGTTTCACGAAGAGACCAAAATCTCCCGGCACTTCGCCTTCACGATTCGCCCGGTCGCGCACATTCTCGGAGCCGGCTCGATCCTGCTGCAGGCGACCGACGGCGGCACGTCCAAGTATCTCTACTTCGGCGGCGACATCGGGCGTTACAACCAGCCGCTTCTGCCCGATCCCGATCCCCCCGCCGCCTGCGACTACCTGATCCTCGAATCGACCTATGGCGACCGGCTTCACGAGCACGAGGACTACCGCGAGTTCATCGCCGACATGGTCGATCAGATCGTCGCCGACCGCGGCATCATCCTCATACCGGCCTTCGCCGTCGGCCGAACACAGATGCTGGTCTACATTCTGAGCCGCCTGCAGGAGGCGCAACGCATTCCACGCATCCCGATCCACGTCGACAGTCCGATGGCGATCGACGCCACCGATATCTTCTGCGACTTCCCCGACCTGCATCGCCTCGAGGTCCAACGGCTCGAAACCGGCAACCACTGCGCGCTGCACGGCGGCACCGTCAGCTACCACCGTTCCCGGGCCGAGTCGATGAAGATCAACGATATGAAAGGGCCGCGCGTGATTATCTCCGCCAGCGGCATGCTCAGCGGCGGACGCGTCCTCCACCACCTCTACCAGCGCATGGGCGACCCGCGCAACATCATCGCTCTCGCGGGATACCAGGCCGAGGGGACGCGCGGGCGCGACCTCGTCGATGGCAAGCACACGCTGCGTTTCCACGGCCGCGACCATGAAATCAAAGCGCAGATTGCCAACATCGGCGGTCTTTCCGGACACGCCGATTATCGCGAGATCATGCGCTGGCTCGAACCGCTAAAAGGACCGCTGGAGAAAGTCTTCATCACCCACGGCGAACCCGACCCCGCCGCCGCCATGGCCGAACGGGTCGCAAGCGAACGCGGCTTCCCAACCGTCATCCCGGAATTGGACGAGAGATTCGAATTGTGAAATTGGTGCGCAACCTCATGCCGAATCGTAGAGGCGATCCTTGTCGAAGACTCTCGGAACGGAGTGATCGCCCGTTCCCGGCCGGCGAGTCTCCCGCGCGGGGCGAATACAAGATTCGCCACTACGGCGACGAATTCATGCGTCCGCGAACGGCCCGCATGCGGCCCGTATCTGTAGGGGGCGGTCTAAGACCGCCCCGTCTCTCCTGAGAGACGGTGGACAACCCCTACCCCCCAAACCACCCCCGCGTCCGCAGACAAAACCGGACCAACATCATCATCACCGGGACCTCAATCAGCACCCCGACGACCGTCGCCAATGCGGCGCCGGAGGAGAGGCCGAACAACATCGTCGCGGTCGCAATCGCGACTTCGAAATGGTTCGACGCACCGATCATCGCGCTGGGTGCGGCGTCTTCATGCGAGAATTGTAGGGCGGATGCTCCAGCTGTTTGATTCCGCATCGTGGATCGATCGGCTGTTCTCTCTGTACGACGCGACTGTTGACCTCATGCATCCGCCGTCCCGCTACCCCCCAAACCATCCCCGCGTCCGCAAACAAAACCGGACCAACATCACCATCGCAGGGACCTCGATCAATACCCCGACTACGGTCGCCAATGCGGCGCCGGAGGAGCGCGCGTGGAGTGTTGGGTGAGCGCGGGAATTGTCGGGTGTGTACGGAAATGCGGCGCAGCGGCTCGCCGCACGCACCATCATTCTTCCTCGATCACGCCGTCGTGCAGGGCAAGGCGGCGCGTTCCGACGGCGGCAAGCTCCGGCGAATGAGTCACCAGTACGACCGTCTTGCCCGCATGATTGAGTTCCGTCAGAGTCTGCACCAGATGCCGGGCAAGTGTTGGATCAAGACTCGCAGTCGGCTCATCGGCGAGAATTACATCCGGATCATTGGCAAGCATCCGCGCCATCGCCACCCGTTGCTGCTGACCGACCGAGAGCTGGGACGGCTTGTGATTGGCACGGGACCCGAGTTCGAATCTCTCCAATAATCCAATGGCTCTCTCGTTATGGCAGCGCGATTGGTGCCCGTTCAGCATGAGAGGCAATGCGACATTCTCCCAAGCCGTGAGATAGGGAATCAGATGGAACTGCTGAAACACGAAGCCGATGGTTCGTCTGCGTAACTCGGCCAGGACATTGACAGATTGGGCGTACAGGTTGACGTCACCGATCCGGACTCCGCCGCTGGTCGGATGAATCAACCCGCCGATCGACATCAGGAGTGTTGACTTCCCGCTGCCTGACGGGCCGGCAACAGTGACGAATTCACCTCGTTCCACCCGAAGGGAAACATCATCGAGGGCACGAACCACCTCTGTGCCCAGGCGGAATTCCTTCGTCAGATGGTCGACTGAAATCATTGGTTATACCTCTTGAAGAGTGGCCGCCGGATCAAGCCGGGTAGCCCGTGACACCGGGATGACCGATGCCAGTAATGAGAGAACGACCGAAACGGCGACGCTTAGAATCAGCCAATCCGGACGTGCACGAACACTGATCCCGGCAACAGATGGACCGAGAATGATGGCGAGGACGGTTCCTACCAGATACCCGCCGACTCCCCCGACCAGACCCAGCAGCAGGGCCTTCAGGAGGAAGATCCGTTGGATCATGGTGCGGCGCGCTCCCAGGGCGATGAGAATGCCGATTTCACGCCGCCGCTCGAACACGTTCGCGAACATGTAATTCGTAATTGACACGCCGCCTACCAGTAGGATAATCACGAGGAAGATCAGTCCGAAACTGCGCATCATCGCGTTCGTTCTCTGCTGAGCGGAAACGATTTGACCGATCGTGACGACTTTGGCGTCGGGCAGCCTCCGGTTCAGGCCGCTGATCAGGTCCCCGGAGATTTGCTCACAACACCCCATCATCTCGATGGCACTGATCCGGCCCGGCCGCTGAGTCATTCTCTGTACTGCGGACAGGTGGACGAAAACGCGACTGTCATCGACCGTCCCGCTCGGGGGGAGAACCCCGGTAATCAGGAAGGTCTCTTGTTCGATTGCGAGGGTGTCACCTTCGGAAAGATTGAGGATGCCCGCAAGCTCACTCCCTAAGAGGGCACCATCGGTCGGCAATGCCTCGATCGGTGTTCGGCGATCGACCGCATCCGGATCCTGGGGAGGCGTGCCGCCCGGCGGAGCCGCACAGCCGACCGGCGTCTCGAAGATGTTCCCGGCCATTTCCCAGATCGGCTTGGCCAGGAATTCCTCTTTGGGCTTGATGCCGGTGACAATTGTTCTCCGGTCGCCCAGGTAAGTGACCATCGAGAGTTTCGGAGACAGGTTGTCCACGCCCTTGAGGCCCGACGTGAGAATATCGTCGACATAACTCTCCGGCATCGTCTCCGTGCCCAGATCCGCCCGGTAGTAATCATCAACAGTTACACCCTTGGGCAGAATCAGCACATTCGCGCCGAGGGCGTCCATCTCGAGGGCGATGGCCTTCTCGCTGTAGTAAGTGATCGATCGGACCCCAACGATGACCGAAATCCCCATCACGATCGCGATCAGACTGGTCGTGAGCTGGTTCTTTCGCTCCGTCAGTTCCTTAAGTACGACCTTTATCACGTTCATCGCTTGACTCCGAATCAGGTTGGAAACCGAGGACCTGTTCCACGGCATTCACGATCGTTTGCGGATCGGCGAGAGCACCGACTCCTGAGTCTCCGGTGGAACAGACACCGAAGACCGGTTCCACGATGATGACCCCGTGCTGACGCAGGCGGGTGATATTGTCCTGCAGAATCGGGTCACGCCACATGTCCGGATGCATCGCTGGGCAGACCAGCCGCGGCGCCCGACAAGCCAGGAAGGCGGTTGTCACGAGGTTGTCGGCAATTCCGTGAGCCAGTTTGCCAACGAGATTCGCGGTGGCTGGAGCGGCGAGGAAGAGCGCCGCATCCTTCACCAGATTGACATGTGGAACTTCCCAACCGGCATCGTTCTCCAGACCGTCGACATACACACGCCTCCCGGTCAGACCGGAGACGAAGAGAGGCGAGACCATCCTCCCGGCGTTCGGCGTCA
>DATKYL010000358.1:0-2993 GCA_035528515.1 Acidobacteriota bacterium
GAATTCGTTGCCTTACGGGTTCTTCCTCTGTGGAAACCGGTCAGGTTATCTCGGAATCATCGAGCGTGAAGGCGGCTTCGATATGGCGCAGGGTCGGCTGGCCGTCGGGGCCGGGTGGCGCGATCAGAACCGCATCAAAGCGAAACTCGGGGTTCGGGGGACGATAAGCGGCCAGGAAGGCTTTCGCGGCTTTGATAATCGCTCGTTGCTTGCGCGGCGGAATCCATGTCGCCGGATCGCCGAAGTTGCGGGTCCGTGCCATCTTGACTTCGACAAAGACGAGCGTGGCGCGGTCCTGCACAATCAGGTCGATTTCGTTTCTGGTCTCGGGCGCCCGCCAGTTGCGCGCGACAATCTGAAACCCGCGTTGCTCGAGGTATTTCTCCGCCAGACGCTCGCCGGCGGCACCGGGACGTGTGCGTCCGGTTCGCTCATCATTCGGTTTGGGTTCGGATCGGCGGGAACGCGGGGGGCCGCCGATCGGCAGGTTCATTTGCGCGTCGTGCTTGTCCCCTGTATTCGGCACGAGTCCTCCGGTCATCAGAGGTCGAGACGGTTCTGCTGCCACAGCCGCAGCGGGGCGAAGCTCTTGCGGTGAATCGGTGTCGGTCCGAGGCGCGCGAGGGCCTCGGTGTGTTCCGGTGTGCCATATCCCTTGTGGCGGGCGAATCCATAGCCGGGATGTTGCAGGTCGTACTCTTCCATGATCCGATCCCGGACTTCCTTGGCCAGAATCGATGCGGCCCCGATCGAGAGGCTGTCCCGGTCGCCCCCGACAATCGCCCGCTGGGGCAGGTCGACTTGGGGAATGTGATGACGGCCGTCGACAAGCACTGCCTGCGCCGGAACCGGCATGCACGCCAGCGCGCGACGCATCGCCATAAAAGTGGCGTTCAGGATGTTGTAGCGGTCGATCTCCTCCGGCCCGACCACACCGACACCCCAGGCGACCGCGGCATCGGAGATCAAGGGGACCATCGCGAGGCGACGCGCCGGCGTTACCGCTTTCGAGTCGGTCACGCCCGGATCATCAAACGACGGGTCGAGAATCGCGGCGACCGCCACGACCGGACCGGCCAGCGGTCCACGCCCGACTTCGTCCACACCGGCCACGTACCGCAATCCCCGATTCCAGTAGCTGCGCTCGTAGAACCAGCGATCGTCGCGCGATGTGGGATTGGGCGACATGGCAGAATCCTCTGCGGCACGCAGGACGGTTCCCGCTCAGAGGCAGGTGGTGCGACCGTGATCTTGAAGCCGGTACGGCTGAGGACGGCACCTACTCCGGCTTGGGATCACCGGAGCTGCCATCCCCCCTGGTCTTCTTCAGATGTTTACCAGATTCCACGTACGGTTTCAACTGCTCAAATAGAAAATGATACCAGACTTGGTCGACGATCTCGGCCCAGCCGGCGCCGATCTGCCCCGCCGCACTGACCGTGAGCTTGACGCGCGTGCTGTCACCCTGGACCCAGGGCTCGAGTTCAAAGCTGCAGACCAGACTCACCGCCGAACCCGACAGGCCGAGCGGCCCCTCAAAACGGAGGAGCTTGCCTCGATCGGCGTAAATCACGGTCGCATGAAGGGCACCGTTGCCCTCGTCGTCGAAGATCTCATAGAACCCGCCGCCCGGTTTGGGCTCGATGTAGATCGCTTTGGGGGAATCGGAAAAGGAGTGGTCCCACCAGCCGCTGATGTCGCCGGTGACGGCATCGTAGATGCTTTCGGGTGAGCCGGGCAGGAGGAGTTCGTGGACGACGATGAACGCGCCGGCCTCGGTGCGGTTGACCCCGGCTGTGGCGGTGCCGCCCCAGCCGACCAGAACCGCGGCCAGCAGAAGGATACGAAGCGTATCGCGCGGGAATAACATGGCACGGAGCCGGCGCATCGCAGCGATGGCGCCGGCGGGTATCGGTCGACGACGGGCGGGTCGGGTTACTTGTCCGTCGGCCGCGGTTTCTTCTTCGCGGTGGGCCGGCTTTCGTCGCGCTTTTCGCGCACGCGTGCCGAACGGCCGGTGAGTCCGCGCAGGTAGAACAGCTTGGCCCGGCGCACCTTGCCGCGACGCAGGACCTCGACTTTGGTCACATTCGGCGAAAAGAGCGGGAAGATCTGCTCGACGCCGATCCCGGCGGATAGTTTGCGAACGGTGAAGGTCGCGCCGGTGCCGGCGCCCCGCATTTGGATCACGGTGCCCTGGAAAACCTGTATGCGTTCCTTGTCGCCTTCCTTGATTTTCTTGTGCACCCGCACCGTGTCACCGGGATTGAAGACCGGCCGCTTCTCGTCTTTTGCGGGCAGGCCGATGGTGTCCAGATCGATCATTGTCTCACTCCCTCATTATCGTCCATCATGACTGTGCCGACCGTTCGCTTTCCGATTGAGGCGGTTCGGCCGTACCCTTCTTCTTATCATCATCAGAAACCAGGTCGGGACGGTACTGCCGTGTCGTTTCCTCGGCTTTTTCCTCACGCCAAGCGGCGACCTGCGCGTGGTGACCGGAGAGCAGGACGCCCGGCACACTGTGCCCGCGCCATTCCGCGGGGCGCGTGTACTGCGGGGAGCCGAGACCTCCCCTATCGCGCACGAACGAGTCGCCGGTCGCCGACTCATCGTTGCCCAAGAAACCAGGCACGCGCCGCGCGACCGCTTCGACCATGACCATCGTCGGCAACTCGCCGCCCGACAACACATAGTCGCCGATCGAGTACCGGCGGGGACAAAGATAATCGAAAACCCGTTCGTCCATGCCAGTATAGTGACCGCACACGAAGACCAGATGTGGATGCCGCGACAGCTCGACCGCGACCGACTGATTGAACACCGGCGCCCGCGGGGTGGGAATGATGCAGACCGGAGAACGGCTGCCGTTAGTACGGGCACTGAGCGTCTCCACCGCCTGCGCGATCGGCTCGGCCTTGAGGATCATGCCGCCGCCGCCGCCGAACGGGGTATCGTCGATCGTCCGATGCGGATCGTCGGTGTAATAGCGC
>DATKYL010000359.1:0-7325 GCA_035528515.1 Acidobacteriota bacterium
TTCCGTGCCGTCGATCCAGCCGGTGCCCGCCGTGTGCGACTCCCGATAGACGACGTTATTCACGCCGTTGAGGCCGTCGGTGGAGTAGTCCGACGTAAAGGCGATCGCGACCTTGCCGCAATCGCCGTCGGTGTGGATGACGTAGCTGATACTCCTCGTCGAGTCGACAAAGACGGGACCTTCCCACATCGGCAGCGGCGCTCCCCAGTCATAACGCCAGTACGAGATGCGATCGGAGGGTGTGGGGTACCCATCGCCGGCATTGACGGTGCCATCGGAGATCACGTGCGAGATGTCGGTGACTCCGCCGCCCGGGGTCCGTGAGATCGCGACGTCGGGCCAGACGTGCTCGAACTCGTCAGGATTTTGCTGATTCTTGATGAGTTCCTGGTCGATATGAAGAGCCGATCCTTCAATGGGGAAGTAGAGGTACCAGGCCAAGTAGGGGGAAGCGACTTCAATGCGCTGGTGGAACGTCATCTGGCAGAGATTGTCGCTGTTGACGTCGATCCGGACATACCCGCCGCGGGCGAACTCGTGCAACGAGACGCCCGTGCCGTTGAAGCCCTGATTCATGCTGCCGGACGGTTTATCCCACGAATTGTAGTTTACGAACCGAGTTGTTTCGTAGTCATCCGGGATGACGTCCCACATCGTCCAGGCGAAGTGGACTGTTTCGGAGCCGGGGATGGTCGCGATCTGATGTCCCTGCGAGGCGTTGTGCTGCATGTCGATGCTCGTGATCCCGATCGCGACGCCGGGGGAGGGAAGCGTGTCGGCGTCGAGCACCGACAGCAGTGTCGCCGCGCTGCGGTGGTCGTCTGTCACCGACGGGGCAGGTTTCTGGTCCGATGCCACGCCGGTGGCGAGTCCGACACCCACCAGCAGGCTTACGAACAAACTCTTTGGGTAGAGCCGCAAGACAACCTCCTGGATACGAGGGTCTACGGGCACTCCTCGCAAAACTCCACGTTCGGGTCGCCGCCGCGGAACGCGACGTTGACGAAATGGACCACGTCGAGCACGTTGGTCACGCGGTCACAGGTGACATCGGTGCGCGGGAAGGGGCAGCCGAGATCGACCGTCGGCGTCTGGCCGCGGAACGCGACATCGACCGCCGTCACCACGTCCAGCACATTGGTGATCCCGTCGCATTGCGGGTCGGAGCGGCAGGGGCAATTGCAGAACGTGTTCGCTTCCGCCCAGCTCCAGGCGCGCTGCACCACGTCGTCCAGACCCGAGGCACCGAAACTCTTGGTCGGCGCCGGGCCGTAGGCGTAGTGCTCGAGTGTGTCGGAGACGAGACCGATGACGTAGACCTGCTCGGCACCCGGTTCGAGTGTCAAGCCTTGATCGAGCGTGATGTAGGTGTACAAGTTTCTGGACGAGTCACGATAATCGGGTGGCTCGACAATCACCACGCCCGGTGCGCCGACGATGCGGTCGTACATGAAACCGCTCGACGGCCCGCCGGGCAGGGTGTTCTCGCGATTGTCGTGAACGCCGCCGCGCAGGGAAATCTCCTCCAGTGCGAACGGCAGGCCGTCGCCGCCGTAGTCGCGTCCGGCGATGTACGTGATCCCGCCCGAGTAGCGCTCGCTGGTCTCGAAGTAATCCGATTGATAGCCCCAGGGATCGTCGTAGCCGTACTGGTAGACCAGATTCAGCGGCGCGTGGTAGTACCCGTAATTATCAGCGTCGAGTTGGACAAGCTCGAGCCACGTCGCCCCAGTGACGACGTTCAGGTCGGCCCAGATCGCGACCGCGATGTCGTTGATCGGACTCAGCGACTGGTTGGACACGGTGTACTTCACGATCACGAAATCGGCCGAGTCGGGACTCTGGGGAAAGAACCACGAGGCGCGCACATTGAGAAGCGAATCGCGCGTGGTCATGTTGGCGGTTGCCAGCGCATACCCGCTGCCCCAGCCGTACGCCGTCGTGTCGACCTGGAGCGGTTCAAGCGGCCGGAACCCGTACTGGCCCGGGTCGGAACGCTCGTAGAAACGGTGGTAGACGACCGTGTCGGGGTCTTGCACTCCGTGCGCGATCAGGAGCGACGCGTCGAAGATCGATTTGCTCGAATCGGCGTGGCGCCACAGACCACCCTGAGGATCGGGATGACCGAAACGGCCGTCGGTGCCGACCTCAAGCGAGAGCACTCCGGGACTGGCCACCGAGGTCCGGAGTATCTGATCCTCGGGGCAGTAGAACGTGGAGGAGACGAAGAACGCGACCGGAATGGTGTGCGGGGTTGGCTGCGACGGGTCGTCATGTGTAATGCGGATATTCCCCACATACAGTCCCTCGGTCAGGCCGACCGCGCTCATCGTGACTGGCAGGATGAGGCTGTCGCCCTCGGTGATCGTGTACGAGCTGGCGCCCGTAACCTCCAGCCAGTCGCCGCCGGCGTCGACACTGACATCGCCCCACATCGGGATGTTGCCCCGGTTCCAGACCGTGAGGTTCTCGAGGCTTATCCAGCCGGGGGGCGCGTGGTATTCACAGGCGGGGTCGGCGCTCAACTCGGCGCGCAGGACCGACTGGAGTTGGGGGCAGAGGTACTCGGCGTCGGTGGTGCCGCCGGGGAGGTTGAGATACATGACCTTGTTGATCGTCCAGCCGGTGTAATAGAAGAAGCCGGGTTCGTAATCGCGGATGTAGAGAATCTCGATATCGGAGACATCGCGGGCGACCGTCGCCCACGCCTCCGAACCGCAGGTCGCATCGGGATCCTGCGAGGTGCAGTCCGGTGTCCTGGTATTGGTCAGATTGACCGGGACCGACCAGTTATCGCCCCGGTCGAATGAGACCGCCAGATAGAGTTCGCCGTTGGAGTAGCCGAGTGTGGATCGGTCGTCCTGCTCCTCGGGTGTTTCGCCGCCGAGTTTGGTGTAGACCGCGTACAGGTAGTCTTCGTTCGACTGCACGCCGCCCCGGCATAGGGTGGCGCCGTCGCCGACACCGAGCGAGATCTGGCTGAGGTTGAGCCAGCGCGACCAGCCCCCCGGGTCATTGTAGTAGGCCTCTGCCGCCCGCCGGAGGGTGCCGCGCACATTACTCCAGTGATAGAGGACCGTCCGCCGTGTTTGTCCGGCGATTGTCTGTACCGGGAAGATCAGATGCAGGGTGGCGTCATGATCGTACGCCGCCGAGACCTCGGTCCACGCCTGGGGACCGTCGGGGTCGGCGAAGGTGGTCGCGAAATGCCGGTACGAGTCGCCGAGTTCTGTCCCGGTCAGCCAGCCGACCCCGGACGTACGCGACTCGCGATAGGCGACGTTGTTGACGCCGCCGAAACCGTCGGCCTCGTAGTCGGAGGTGAAGGCAACCGCAACCTTGTTGGAGTCGCCGTGCGCGTCGATGACATAGCTGAGCTGTCTGGACGAGTCGATCACAACGGGGCCTTCCCACGCCGGCAACGGGTCTCCGCGATTGTAGCGGTAGTACCAGATGCGATTGGAGATGTCGCACCCGATTTGTCCGGACTCAGTGCAACCGACGGCGATGATGTGGTAGACATCCGTACTGTTGTCCTTGAGGCCGCCTTCCTGCTGGACCGCGATGTCCGGGTACAGCATTTGTATCTCATCCGGAAAGAGCACCGGTTTGAGCAGCTCCCGATCGAGATGGAGTGCCGATCCCTCAATGGGGAATTGCAGATGCCAGGCCGAGTAGGGCCAATCCCAATCGATACGTTGATAAAGAGTCATCTGACAGAGGTTGCTGCCGTCAACGTCGATGCGGACAAATCCGCCGCGGGCGAAGTCGCCAAGAGAGACGCTGACACCGTTGGAGCCCTGATTCGATGAGGCCGACGGTTTATCCCACGAGCAGTAATTGACGTACCGTTCGTCCCATGGGTCGCCATAGTAGGCATCCCACATTGTCCAGCCGAAGTGCACCGTTTCGGAGCCGGGGTTGGTCGCGACCTGATGCCCCTGCGAGGCATAGTGCTGCATGTCCCAACTGGTAATCCCGATCTGAATCCCCGGCGAGGGCATCGTGTCGGCATCGAGCGTGGAGAGGAGGCTCGCGGGACGGATCAGGTCGTTGACGACCGACCGGGTTGTCGGGTTGTACGGCGTCGGCGGGACATCAGGCGGCACCGGCTCGGAGCGCGAGTCGGTGCAGGGGGCCGGGTTTGAGGGCAGCTTGACCAGACCGTCCGCTGCGAGCCCGGTTGCGGTCAGCAGGAGCAAGGCGATCAGCAGCGCCCGGATCGGCGACAAGCCGTAGCGAACTCTCATTTGTCCACCCCCGTATTGATTATCGCTCTACGGGCATTCCTCGCAGAACTGGTTTGCCGGTTCGCCGCCCCGGAAGGCGACATTGACGAAATGGACCACGTCAAGCACGTTGGTGATCCGGTCACAGGTCACATCGGTGCGGGGGAAGGGGCAGCCGGGGTCGGAGGTCGGCGATTGACTGCGAAACGCCACGTCGACCGCGAGCACCACGTCGAGCACATTGGTGATCCCGTCACATTGCGGGTCGGAGCGGCAGGGGCAGGCGCAGAACGCGTTGGCCGCCGCCCAGTCCCAGGCACGGTGGACCACGTCGTCCAGACTCGAAGCGCCGAAGCTCTTCGTCGGTGCGGGTCCGTAGGCGTAATGCTCGAGCGTGTCGGAAACGAGGCCGATGATGTAAACCTGTTCTTCTCCCGGCGCCAGCGTGAGCCCCTGGTCGAGGGTCAGGTACGTATAGAGGTTCTTGCCGGATGAGTCGGCAGGGTATGGTTCGTAGACCGGAACGCCGGGATCGCCGGTGATGTGATCGTACAGAAGCCCGCTCGTCGGCCCGCCGTCGGGGAGGTATTCGCGGATGTCGAGAATCCCGCCGCGCAAAGGAATTTCCTCCAACTCGAATGGCAGGCCGTCGGTCGCGTAGCGGCGCCCGGCGATATAGGTGATTCCGCCGGAGTAGCGTTCGCTGGTCTCGAGGTATTCATCGGGCGTGTGCCACAGATCGTCGTAACCGTACTGATAGAGCAGATTCAGCGGTGCATGGAAGTATCCGTGGTTTGCGGTGCTGTCCTGGTATTGAGTGAGCCAACCCGTGCCGACCACGACATTCAGGTCGGCCCAGACACCCACTGCGATGTTATCGACCGGCAGCGCCGTCGGGTTGCTCACCGTGTAACGGGTAATCACGAAATCAGCCGAATCGGGATTCTGGGGGAGAAACCAGGCCGCCCGCACATCGAGGATCGAATCGCCCGTGGTCATCTCAGCGGTGGCGAGAGCATATCCGGCACCCGAGCCATAGGCCGACGTATCGATCGACAACGGTGCGAGCGAACGGAACCCATACTGGCCCGGATCGGGCCGTTCGTAGAAACGATGAAACACCACCGTGTCAGGCCCCTGAGTTCCGTGGGCGATCACCAGCGAGGCGTCGTAGATCGCGCTGCTCTTGTCGGGGCTGCGCCACAGCCCGCCGTATGGACTCGGATGCCCGAAACGCCCGTCGGTGCCGACCTGCAACGACAGCACGCCCTGACCGGCAACGGCCGTCCGCAGAATTTGATCCTCCGGGCAGTAGAACTCATCGGCGACATAGAACGCGATCGGGTAGTCAACGGGACTGGCGGCGGCGGGGTCGTCGTGCGTGACCTGAATATTCCCGACATACAACCCCGGCGTCAGCCCGACCGCACTCATCGTGACGGGCAAAGTCAGGCTGTCGCCCTCGCCGATCGTATACGGCCCGTCTCCGTCGACAGACAGCCAGTCGGCACCGGCGGTGACACTGACGTCGCCGTACATCGGGATGTTGCCGTGGTTCCAGATCGTGAGCGTCTCCGTGTTCATCCAGCCGGGGGGCGCGTGGTACTCGCAGGCGGTGTCGATGGTCAGATCGGACGCGAACACCGATTGCAGCGACGGACAGAGATACGGGGCGTCGATCGTGCCCCCGGGATAATTGAGATACATTGCCCGGTTCATGCTCCAGGGTGCCTCATCGAACGCACTCGGCTCGAAGTCGAGAATGTACAGGATTTCGATATCAGAGACGTCGCGAGCGATCGTTGCCCACGCCTCGGAGGCGCAGACCGATTCGGCATCGCTGGAGTGGCAACCGGGTGTCTTCGTGTTGGTCAAGTTGACCGGGACCGACCAGTTGTCGCCGCCGTCCATCGAAACACACAGGTAAAGTTCGCCGTTTGAGTACCCCAGCGCCGACATGTCGGCCTGCTCCTCGGGTGTCGCGCCGCCGAGTTTCGTGTACAGCGTGTACAGATAGTCCTCGTTCAGCTCAGTCCCGCCTCGGCACGAGGTCGTGCCGTTGCCGATCCCGAGGGAGATCTGGCCGAGGTTGAGCAGACGGCCCCAGGTGCCGGGATTGTCGTAATAGGCGGCGGTGACACGGCGCATCGTGCCGCGCTCGTTGCTCCAATGGAAGATCGCCATCTGTTCGGTCTGATTGGCGATCGGTTGCACGGTGAAGATGATGTGCAACGTGCCGTGATGATCGTAGGCGGTCGATGTTTCGGTCCACGCCTGGGGACCGTCCGGATCGTTGAAGGTGGTGGCGAAGTTCTTGTTGATTTCGCCGAGTTCCGCGCCGCTCAGCCAGCCGGCGCCCCCGGTCCGTGATTCACGGTACGCGACATTGTTCACGCTGTTGTAGCCGTCGGTACTGTATGAACTGGTGAAGGCGATTGCCACCTTGCTCGAATCGTCGGCGGCGTCGATCGTGTAACTGAGGTCGCGCGACGAGTCGATCAGCACCGGGCCCTCCCAGTGGGGCCACGGTGCGCCGTCATCGTAGCGCCAGTACCAGATGCGACGGGTTACCCACCCGTCACTCCCGCCCATGGCGATAATGTGCATCACATCGCCGCTTGCGGAATTCTGTTCCACTGCGATGTCGGGCCAGAGGTGCTCCTGTTCATCCAGATAAGCCGGTGGTTTGGTGAGTTCCTGGTCGAGATGTAGCACGGAGCCCTCGATGGGAAAGTCCAGAAACCAGGCCGAGTAGGGGAAGCTCTCCTCGATACGCTGGTGGAAGGTCATCCGGCAGAGATTGTCGCTATCGACGTCGATGCGGACAAACCCGCCCCGGGCGAACTCGCCGAGAGAAACGGGAGTGCCGTCATCACCCTGGTTCAGCGTGCCGGATATCCGGTCCCACGAATTGTAGCTCACGAACCGATTCGTTTCGTCGACGGCACTCGGCAAAATGTCCCACATGGTCCATGCAAAGTGCACTGTGTTCGACCCGGGATTGGTCACGATCTGGTGCCCCTGGGCGGCATTGTGCTGACTGTCGTAACTCGTGATCCCGACCGGGATCCCGGGGGAGGGCATCGTGTCCAAATC
>DATKYL010000360.1:0-4658 GCA_035528515.1 Acidobacteriota bacterium
GCCGCTGAAGTCTTCGACGTCGTCGAGCCCGGTGAAGTGTCGCTCGCGCTGTCCAAGCAGGGGATCGTACGCACGTCCGAATTGACCAGGGATCAGATCATCAGCATCGGCAAGGAATTGAAAGCACAGGCGCTGTTCCTCGGAGCGGTCACCGAATCAACCACACTGCGGAGCGGCGGGTCCAGCGTCGCCAAGGTCACGCTGGCTATGCGTCTCGTGGAGACGGAGCGCGGCGTCACGGTATGGTCGGCATCGGCAACCGCCGGAGGCAGGGGATTCTGGGCGTCGCTCTTCGGCACCAGTGGCAAGTCGACGAGCGAAGTCACGCGTGACTGTGCCAGGAAAGTGCTTCGGTCACTACTCGATTAGACGGTGGATGTGTGAATACGTGCCTTCGTACCTGGAGACTGTTGGCGTTCGTTGCGGTGATTGGTGCCGCAGCGGACATCCCGGCCCTTGCTCAGAACGGCGCCGGAGATCGCTACGTCCCCGCCGTCACCATCCTCCCGCTGGCCAATAATTCCGGCAATATGACCGCCGTTGAACGTCTTCTACCCCTGATTGCACGACAACTGGACGGCATGGCGGTCGACGTGAAGGGTGCCGACACGACCCGGCAGATTTTGCGCCGCCACCGAATTCGTGCGATCGGGCGGATCGATCACGCCGGTGCGCACGCCCTGGCCCGGGATCTGGGTGTCGACTACCTGCTGACCGGCGCGGTGGACGTCTACGCCCCGGGCCGAGTCCCGGAGATCGGGCTGTCGCTACGGCTGGTCGATGCGCAAACTCTCCGTATTGTCTGGGCCCGGTCGGTCGGAATGACCGGCGATGATCGTGTCTCGGTCTTCGGTCTTGGCCGTGTCGAGTCGCTGGACGTGCTGGCCGAACGCGCCGTCGCCGCCACGATGGAATCCCTCGAGCAAGCGTTGACCGCGGACCCCGCCTCCGGCCCTGATATCCATGAGGCTGTCTACGATGTAATGATCATCGCCGCGGACAGCACGCTGGCGGATTCAGACGTCGTGACGATTACCGTTGTTGATATAGATAACGAGGCGCCGGCACTGTCGGCAGTGGCTGCGCCGCGCGCGACAGAGACGTCGGTGTTGGAATTCGCGATCACGGCGCGTGATCGGGATGGGACGGTGCCGCATCTGTTCGCGGCCGATCTGCCCGTGGGCGCAGCGTTCCGCGATCACGGCGACGGCAAGGGGACAATGACGTGGACTCCGGGTTTCACCGATGCCGGTGAGTACGCGGTGACGTTCGTTGCGTCGGATGGTGTCTTGGCGGATTCGGTGACCGTTGTCATTGTGGTCGACGACGTCGGGAATCAGGCACCGATCGTGTCGGCACCCGATTCGGCGCGGACCGATGAGGGTGTGCCGGTGACATTCACCGTGTCGGCAACCGATGTGGACGGGACGATCCCGGCATTGCGTATCCCCAACCTGCCGGTGGGTGCGTCGTTCTCAGACCGGGGCGATGGTACGGCGGTTTTTGCATGGACGCCCGGTTTCGCCGCTGCCGGTATACACAATGTCCTCGTGATCGCCTCTGACGGGACGTTGACGGATTCGACGGTCGTGATCGTCACGGTGGCTGACGCCGGGAATCAGACTCCCGAATTGACGGTGATCGGGCCGGAGGGCACCATCGAGAATGTCGCGCTGAGCGTGGCCGTATTTGCGAGCGATCCGGATGCGACGATCCCGATCCTGCGAGCGCACGGTGTGCCGGACGAGGCGGTGTTTGTCGATCACGGCGATGGTACGGGGACGCTCAACTGGATGCCCGGGTTTACCGATGCCGGTGTTTACCCCGTGAGCATCGTTGCTTCCGACGGCGTGTTGACCGATTCCGAAGTGGTAGAGATCATCATAGGAGAGGCACGCAATCAGATTCCGGTCCTGGCGGGAATCGGGCCGCAGAACACGACGGAGAACGCGGCCCTGAGCGTCGGCGTAGCGGCGGACGATCGCGACAGGACGATCCCGCGCCTCCATGCCGTCGATCTGCCCGCGGGGGCAGCGTTCGCGGACCACGGTGATGGCACGGGTACCCTGGACTGGACGCCGGGCTTTGCCAACGCCGGTGCCTATCGTGTCCTGATAGTCGCGTCCGACGGTGCGGCGGCAGATTCCGAGTGGGTGTCGATTACGGTGCACGATGCCGGGAATCAGGCACCGGTACTGACGGCAATTCCCTCACTGCGCACCGCCGAAAACGTAACGGTGGTGTTCGGCGTCGCCGCCACCGATGCGGACGGGACGATCCCGAACCTGAAGGTCGTCGGTCTGCCCGAGGCGGCCTCATTTGTGAACTATGGTGATGGCACGGGAGTCCTGGATTGGACGCCGGGCTTCGCGGACGCCGGTGTCTACGACATGACGGCGATCGCATCGGACGGCCTGTCGGCCGACTCGGAGACCGTTTCCCTGACTGTTATCGACGCCGGCAACCAGCCGCCGGTGCTGGCGGTCGAACGTTGGCAGGGTACGACGGAGAATGTCCCATTGACCCTTGGCGTGTCGGCATCTGATCCGGATGCGACGATACCCATATTGTCCGCGACGGCGTTGCCGCCGGGCGCCACATTTGCCGACCACTACGACGGCACCGCCACCTTCTATTGGACTCCGGACTCGACCCAGTTGGGGGTCCATCAGGTCACGCTCGTTGCTTTCGACGGTGAGGGCGCTGATACGCAGGCGATAGAGATCAGTGTGCAGCCGTCGGATAATCGGACGCCGGTACTGTCGGCCCTGACGGCGCCGCGTACAACGGAGACGTCGGAATTGGAGTTTGTCGTTACGGCCGGTGATCCGGATGAAACGACTCCGTACCTGTCCGCGGCGGGTCTCCCTGAGGGCGCGGCGTTCCGTGATCACCGCGACGGCAGGGGAACGCTGACGTGGACGCCGGGTTTCACGGATGCCGGTACGTACGCGGTGACGTTCGTGGCGTCGGACGGTGTGCTGGCAGACTCGAAGACGGTCACCATTACGGTCGACGATATCGGGAATCAGGCGCCGGACGTCTCGGTGCTCTCTTCGCAGCGGACCGGCGAGAACAAGGCGGTGACGTTCAGTGTATCGGCGAGCGATGTGGACGGGACGATTCCGGCGTTGCGTGTTCCGAACCTTCCGGAGGGTGCGTCGTTCACCGATCGAGGTGATGGGGCCGGGGTATTCGACTGGACGCCCGGTTTCGCCGTTGCCGGTACATATGATGTCATGGTGATCGCGTCGGACGGTGTGTCAGCGGATTCCGTTGTCGTGACCGTCACGGTGGATGATGCCGGGAATCAGGCTCCGGAGTTGACGGCGATTGGGCCGCAGGGCGCGATGGAGAATGGGGCGCTGCACGTACGTGTGCGTGCAAGCGACCCGGATGCAACCGTTCCGATCCTGCAGGCGCATGGTTTGCCCGGCGGAGCCTCGTTCGTAGATCTTGGGACGGGTATCGGGACGCTGGACTGGGTGCCGGGGTTTACCGATGCCGGTGTTTACTCCGTGAGCTTCGTTGCCTCCGACGGGACGCTGGCGGATTCCGAAGTGATCGAGATCACCATTGGCGAGGTAGGTAATCAGACTCCGATCATGGCAACCGTCCGATTGCTGGGTACGACGGAGAACGTGACCCTGACCGTTCCTGTTTCCGCCGTCGACCCGGATATGACGACCCCGCGTCTGCGCGCAGTAGGTGTCCCGGCGGGGGGATTGTTTGTGGACCACGGCGACGGAACCGGGACGCTCGACTGGACGCCAGGTTATGCCGACGCAGGTATCTACCATGTGCTGATTGTAGCATCGGACGGCACGTCGGCGGATTCTGAGTGGGTGTCGATCACGGTGCAAGATGCCGGGAATCAGGCGCCGGTGTGGGCGGCGATTGAGTCGCCGGAAACAACGGAGGGCGCGGCGCTCAGAATAGATGTGTCGGCTGATGATCCGGATGCGACGATTCCGAACCTCCACGCCGCCGGATTGCCGGCCGGGGCATCGTTTGTGGACCACGGCGACGGCACGGGGACGCTGGATTGGACGCCGGATTTCACGGATGCCGGTACGCACGACATGACGATGATCGCCTCGGACGGTGCTCTGGCGGATTCCCTGACCGTTTCGTTATCCGTCGTCGACGCCGGCAATCAGCCACCGGTGCTGGTGGTCGACCGCCGGCGGGGGACAATCGAGCGCGAGGCACTGACCTTTACGATATCGGCGCCTGATCCCGATGCGACGATCCCGGTTCTGTCCGCGAGGGCGTTGCCGCCGGGTGCCACCTTGACCGACCACGCCGATGGTACCGCCACCTTCGACTGGACCCCGGCTGCGACCGACGATCTGGGGCGCGAACGCATCGCTCTCGTGCCGTTCGATGATCTCGAACCGGAATTGCACGGGGGACACATTGTGGCGGGTCAGGTTCTGACCCAACTGGTGGCGCGGGGGTTCATGGTCGTGGACCCCGGTACCGTCCACGAGCTGGGTCTCACATTCGGCCGCACACCCCGGGGCGGCATCGATTACGAACTGCTGGCCGCGTTGCGCGATTCCCTCGGCTGCACGTCCGTCATCACCGGTGTGGTTGACGAACTGCGGCTCAGCTCGCCCTCCGCGGAGCAGTCGTTTCCTTCCATGACGGCCAGT
>DATKYL010000361.1:0-4549 GCA_035528515.1 Acidobacteriota bacterium
GTTCGCGTCGATAACATACGGTTCCACAAACGCCTCGGTCGGGCAGGCCTCGATACAACGCCCGCAACTGCCGCAGAAATCGGCGTGAGGCTTGTCGGCCGGCAGTTCGGCAGTGGTAACGATTTCGGCGAGGAAGACCCAGGACCCGAAGTCGCGCGTGATCAGACTGCCGTTGCGCCCGATCCAGCCGATCCCCGCCCGTTCGGCCCAGGCTCTCTCCATGACCGGACCGGTATCGACACAGGTGATCGACTTGCTTCCCGGTGCAAGTTGGTCCAGACGAGCCCGCAGGTGCTTGAGTTTTCCGCTCACAACGCGATGGTAATCCTCACCCCAGGCATAACGCGAGACCTTGAGCGATCCGCAGCCGTCATCGTGATTGCAGGTGGAGTGATAGTTGATTGCCAGAGAAATGACCGAACGGGCCCCGGGCAGGGACCGCCGTACGTCAGCGCGCCGTTCCGGGTCACGTGCCATCCATGCCATCGACGCGTGATAACCGCGTGCCAGCCAGGCGAACAGCCGGGAGCGATCCTGATCGTCATCCTCCACGGCCGCGACGCCCACGGCATCAAAGCCCAGCGCTTTGGCCTCGGCGATCAGTTGGTCTTTCAGATGGTCGGGAGTCGGGTCCGGCATGTTTGGTCCCACGATGAACGGCCGTCCATTTTCTGAACCAGGGATGTCGTCCGGAGGTCGCTGTCTCGGCCAAGTGGCATCCCGGCCAATGTTATCGTGTTACGGCGATCGTCCCAGATCAGTTTGCGGTCTTTCTCCTCCCCCATTCGCCCTGTGGCGGCGGCCCGTCCATATCATGTACGGCAGCGGGGCCGGGAATGACGGAGGGCATTGCAGCCCCCGGAGAAACGGCCCGTGACGAGCAAACAAGAACAATTGAGTGGGGTTTCAATTGACCAGGAATGAGGGTGCCGGAGTGGTTTGGGCCGGTGCGCCTGCCCGAAGGTCTTCCCCAATGATCGATTTGCAGGATAAGAGCTTATCGAAGAGGACGAGGTGGCCGCGCACTTCCTCTTGCCAAACGGCACCGAGGCCTTATGTTAAGCAGGTAGTATCGACCACAGACTCCCCGTTCACCAGAGGCGGTTCTATGCCCGTAGGACTCGGAATCCGTACCGCGTCGCTGTTGCTCGCCGGCCTGTCGCTTGCGCAAGTGCAGGCGGTGTCGGCGAATGATCGCTCCGTCGTTGACGACAGGCGCACCGGTGCCACGGTCATGTCCACGCTGGACGCCGATACGATGCCCTCCCCCGGGATCGCGATCGGGATCACCAGCTACGACAGCCAGCACAACAGCGCGCAGGGCCATCAGGTAGCGTCGAACCCAGGCTCGGAGACGGTCCACTTCGCTTGGACGATGTGGGACGTCATACCGTCCAGCGCCGACGAGACCAACCGCTTCGTCAATTACAACTCGTGGGACAAGCCTTCGGGTACTACGAACCAAGGGTTCAACGGCACCAGCATTTCACTGGGCGAGTTTGCGCGGGGGGGGATGGTGCGCATCGATGTTGACAGTGAAAACCGCTGCCATGCGGCGTTTCACCAGCGGATCGAACGGAACTATCCCTACTCGGTTTGGTGCATCTACTTCCCCATCGAAGGTTCGGCGCTGCACAATGACTCGGAGCTCCCCAAGAGCTCTGCGTGGCCTGACGAGGTCGAGCACCTCTGGCCGGATATCGCGGTCTCACAGAATCACGGACTGAAGGACACCGGAACCGATGTCCTGCACGTGATCGGCATGGGCATGGTCGACGCGGGTGGAGGGTATGCGACCCCATCCGATCGCTTCTGGTACTGGCGTTGCGACAAAGGCGAAGCCCTGCCGATGTGGGAAGGACCCATCCTGATCGACTCGTCCCGCTCGCTCAGCTACACAATGGATGCTGCCGATGACTCAGGTAAAGTTGCGATCGTGTTCACGTCGGATTACTCGACCGACAATCTCAATCGCCTCAACAATGTCGCGTACCGTGAATCCCGGACCTCCGGCAGCGGCTGGCTCAACGGCAGCGAGCTGGGCGAAGCGTTCAAGAACTTCGCAACCGCCTACGATGACACCATCGGCGGGACGCAAGCCTGGACCGAGACATCGACCGCGTATGACCATCGCGGCGTCTTGCACATCGTCTACACAGAACAGCGCGCACCGGGAAGTGAGGAGATCGCCCTCAGACACTGGAGCAACGAACGCGGCACGATCGCCACCGTGGCGGAGGCCTATTACACCAATCCCAACACCTGGGGGCGTGACCTCAACATAACCCGGATATCGCTCGGCATCGGCGACGGCGCGACGCTGTGCAATGGAGGGGCTCAGAGCAACGAGGACTACTTGTATGTCCTCTACACCAAGCTCGGCGGTGAGACGCCCGAGGAGCAGGCCGACGTATCAAGACTCGGTTACGCGAACGGCGAGCTGTATCTCACCGCATCGAACAACAACGGCGATGTATGGATGCGGCCGGTCAACCTGAGCAACACTAAAACCCCCGGCTGCACCGTTACCCACACCGATTCGGTCTGTGCCTCCGAGGCGTGGGCAACGATAGCCCGCGATGTCTCCGACATCGAGATTCTCTACATCCTCGATTTCGAAGCGGGCGCATTCGATGAGGCTCCCTGGAGCATGAACCGGGCAATGTACCTGAACCTCCCGGGCAGGTCGACCGACGCCGCTTTCGTCTGCCCTCTCATCGCCCCGTACTTCTCCGCCACACTCACTGCCGACTCAGCGTGCGAGTACCACGCCCCTCCCGGCGGCCAGAACTGGGAGACATTGACGATCGCCAACGACGGCACCGACGACATGTCCGGCGAAGTTGCGGTCACCGAGGGCGGCGACTGGCTGTCGGTTTCAGACCCCGGCAGCTATACGATTATCGCTGGTGGGGGACCGCTCGTGATGACCGTGATAATGGACGCGAGCACGCTGATCGAAGGCCTGTACCTCGGTGAGATCCAGATCACCCACAACGACACTTCGCAGGCCAGCCCACGCGTCTTTCCGATTGCGTTCTATGTCGTCGATGAGTTCTTCTGCCCCGAGGATCTGATTCTCCGGACAGCGGTGGCCAGCCCCGGTGTCGTGTCGCTGCAGGTCGGTTCCGACGGCCGGTTCGGGGCGCCTGTGTGGGAAGGCGGCTTGTGGCGCTCTCTTGATGCCAGCCGCGCGATCAATGATGCCACGTTGCTGGTCGCCCACGGGAACCAGGACCCCGACACGATCGTCTTTCACAATTTCTACACCCGCGATGATCCCGGTCAGCGCGGCTTCCGGTCGCTGGCTGATCTTGAGGTCGATACGTCGGCCTACGGAACCGGCATCGGCTACGCCCTGGCGACCGCACAGATGACAACGACCGATTCGGTTCTTGGAATCACCGCGACCTGGTTCTTCCCGCAGCATCCCGACTCGGCCGATTTCGTGATTGTCGAGTACGGGGTGACCAATCGCACGCTGTCGCCGATTGCCGATATCGCAGTGGGGCTGTACGCCGATCTCGACGTCCTCGCCGCCGCCCACATCCAGCACGTGCAGGTCGATCCCAAGGCGAATCACGGCTACTACGTCACCGACTGGAATCTGATCTACCAGTACGGGTACGATTCGATCGGCCACACGCCGAGCGATTATCTCAATTCGACCCAACGATATTCGGCGGGGTTCACCTATATCGCGGGACGTGACTGGGCGACCGGCGGGCTCCCGTTTGCCAACGAAATGACCCCGATGCGCGGTTTTGTCGGCGACAATCGCGACAATCTGTCGGGCGGCGGCCCGTCCAGCGGCCTTTTGTACACGACGCTGACCGGCCCGTCCGGCGTGACGGTCTGGGAACCGATGGCTCACGCGGATTCGATGAAGGATGCCTACACCGCTCTGACGCTCGACCAGGGGCTGACGCTGGAGCCGGGGCAGACGCAGGTGTATATCGTCGGTTGCGTTTCCGACACGCTCGCGCATTCCCAATACAGCCCGCCTCCGGTGAAGAGCCTCGGCGCGTCGAGCTTAGAGGACGTGGTCCAGCGTGCTTGGGAGTGGGCGGCGGCGAATGTGGTCTGTCGTTGCGACTGCGGCGCCGACCCGCAATGTGACGGCGTCGTCAATATTCTCGACGTCGTGCGCGCGGTCGATGTCGCTTTCCGCGACCAGCCGCCGGTGGTTGAGCGCCCCTGTCCGGTGCCGCGCACCGACGTCACCTGCGACGGCGTCACTGACGTCCTGGATGTTGTGCGGTTCGTAGAGGTCGCATTCCGGGATGGCAATCCGGAGGCGTTGTTCTGTAATCCCTGTGCGCCGTAGGGGCACGTATGCCAGGCGAGGGCGCCTGGGCCACATTCGAGATTGTCGCGTTGTCAAAAGACCACGGGTTACGGCCATATTCAATCGTTGTAGACAATGACAAACACGAACCGCCCCGCGGCATGGGTCGCGGGGCGGTTGCTGTGGGTCCCTGCCATCCCTCTTAAATTGGTATCAGATCCGCATCGTCAGACGTCAGCGAGAGCGCCACCTCTCAGAACC
>DATKYL010000362.1:0-4587 GCA_035528515.1 Acidobacteriota bacterium
CCGGGGATTCTACGGAGAAGGCTCGGATGTTCTCGGATACCTGTTTCAGATCTCGAACCAGACCACCCTGGGCCGCACCGAAGAGGATCTGGTGGATTCGCTGGAAAAAGTGACCCGCCAGCTGATCAGTTATGAGACGAATGCCCGCAAGGCGCTGTTCACCGACGCGTCGCATCAGATTCGCGATAAGATCTGGCGGTCGTTCGGGATTCTCACGCACGCAAGAGTATTGACATCTCAGGAGGTCATGAACCTCCTTTCCGCGGTACGTCTGGGGGCGGCCATGGGCGAACCGCTCGGGCTTTCCCTGGGCAAGATCAATGATTTGATGCTGGCGACGCAGCCGGCCCACCTGCAGCGTTTCTTCGGCAAACCGATGACGCCGGAGGAGCGCGACGTGGCGCGTGCTGATCTGGTACGGCAGCATCTACAGAAACGGCGCCGGGGTCGCAAGCCGGGCGGCAGCCAGGGCCCGACGCGCAAGAGTTGACACGGGGCAGCCCGCCCGGGCAAACATTCGGCCCTAGCGGCCGATAAAAGAAGATGACGGCGGCATGGGGCCGCCCGGCACGCGGCTTTAAGCCGCCAGAGGTAGGGATCACTGATGAACGAGACCTTTTCCGAATCCGCCCGCAAGGCGATCGAATACGCCCGCGACGAGGCGGCGCGCCTGCGACACGACTACATCGGGACCGAGCACCTACTCCTCGGGCTCATCCGGCTCGGCGAAGGGCAAGCGGTCGACATCATCACCAACATTGGCATCGAGCTCAATGAGCTGAAGACCTCGATCGAGGAGGTCGTGCAGCCGTCGGGCGGGACGATGACGATGGGCCAGTTGCCGTTGACCGCACGGGCCAAGAAGACGCTCGAGGTGGCCGGCAACGAGGCGCGCGCGCTGAAATCCAAGGAGATCGACACCGAGCACATTCTGCTGGCGCTGCTCAAGGACGAGGAAGGTGTCGCCGCGCAGGTCATGTCGATGTACGACGTCGACTACAAGGACGCTTACGACGAATTGAAGAATATCCGCGGCGGCAAACCGTCCGCGTTCGGCAAGAAACGCAAGAAATCCAAGACGCCCGCCCTCGATCATTTCGGGCGCGATCTGACCGAACTCGCGCGCAAGGGCAAGCTCGATCCGATCATCGGTCGAGACGACGAAATCGAACGCGTCAGTCAGATCCTCTCGCGCCGTAAGAAGAACAACCCGGTGCTGATCGGCGAGCCGGGTGTTGGCAAGACCGCGATCGCCGAAGGCCTGGCGCAGCGGATCATCCAGGGCCGGGTGCCGGAAATCCTTGAGAACCGAAGGCTGGTGACGCTCGACATGACCTCGCTGGTCGCGGGGACGAAGTACCGCGGTCAGTTCGAGGAACGCCTCAAGGCGGTCATGAACGAGATCGTCAATTCGAACGATGTGATCATCTTTATCGACGAGTTGCACACGATCGTCGGCGCCGGCGGCGCCGAAGGATCGCTCGACGCGTCCAACATTTTCAAGCCCGCCCTCTCGCGCGGCGAATTGCAGTGCATCGGCGCGACGACCCTCAACGAGTATCGCAAGTACATCGAGAAGGACGGGGCGCTCGACCGCCGTTTCCAGACGGTGATGATCAAGGAGCCGAGCTATGCCGACACGCTGGAGATCCTCAAGGGTCTCCGCCAACGGTACGAAGAACACCACAAGATCAAGATCTCCGATGATGCGCTGATCGCGTCGGTGAAACTCTCCGACCGGTACATCTCGGGGAAATTCCAGCCCGACAAGGCGATTGACGTCGTCGATGAAGCGGGCTCGCGCGCGCACCTCGACAACTGCACCAAACCGAACGAGTTCTCCGAACTGGAGAAGCGGATCGATGGAATTCAGACGGCCAAGGAAAACGCCGTCAAGAATCAGGACTTCGAAACCGCCGCACGGCTGCGCGATGAACTCAAGCTGTCGCGCGAGGAACTCGAAGCCAAGAAGAGATCATGGCAGGAAGACCGCGACAAGTCGCTCTACGAGTTGACCGGCGAGGACGTCGCCTCCGTCGTCTCCAAGATGACCGGTATTCCGGTCCTGCGATTGGAGGAGAAGGAGTCGAAGAAGCTGTTGCGCATGGGTGAGGAGCTTAACAAACGCGTGGTCGGCCAGATGGAGGCGATCAACGTGCTCACCAGGGCGATCCGCCGCGCCCGTGCCGGCCTCGGCGATCCGCGCCGTCCGATCGGCTCGTTCATCTTCCTCGGCCCCACCGGGGTGGGAAAAACCGAAATGGCGCGCGCCCTGGCTCAGTTCCTCTTCGAGGACCCGGATGCGCTCGTGCGTATCGACATGTCGGAGTACATGGAGAAGTTCGCCGTCTCCCGCCTGATCGGTGCGCCCCCGGGATATGTCGGCTATGAAGAGGGCGGGCAGTTGACCGAAAAGGTCCGCCGCCGTCCCTACTCGGTCGTGCTCCTGGATGAAATCGAGAAGGCTCATCCTGAGGTGTTCAATATCCTCCTGCAGCTTCTCGACGACGGGCAGCTGACCGACTCGTTCGGCCGCAAGGTCGATTTCCGGAATACCGTTGTCATCATGACCTCGAACATCGGGACCCGCCAGATTGCCGATGACAAGACGATGGGGTTCCAAAAGGAGATGGTGGCCGACTCCTACCAGCACATGAAGGCCACGGTGATGACCGAGCTGAAGAAGATCTTCAACCCCGAACTGCTGAACCGCATCGATGAGACGATCATTTTCCATTCCCTCGGGACCGAACAGATCGCCGAAATTGTGGACATCGTTCTCGAGGACGTCGCCAAGCGGCTGGCCGAGCGGGGGATCTCGTTCAAGCTGACCGACAAGGCGCGGCAGTTCCTGGCCAATAAGGGGTACGACCCGAGTCTCGGCGCCAGGCCGCTGCGCCGGGCGATCCAGAAGTACCTCGAAGACCCGCTGGCCGAAGAGATCCTCCGGGGGCAGTTCGCCGGGGACTGCAACGTCGAGATCGACGCCGATCCCAGCGGCGAGGAGCTGGCCTTCCGCATGGGGGTCAGCAAGGACGCCGCCGAGACCAGCGACAAGCCCAAGGCGGCCGGGAACGCCGTCGGCTGATCGGGCCCGAAAAATCGCTGATCCGGACGCTTGACGGAATGAGGATCGGTCCTTATATTTGACTTTTCGCCCGGCTATGGCCGGGCGGATTGTTTGGAGCAGGAGAAGAGGTTATGGCGCATAAGAAGGGTGTCGGATCATCACGCAATGGCCGGGATTCGCAAGGCCAGCGGCTGGGAGTCAAGGCCTACGGCGGACAGCAGATCACCGCGGGAACGATCATCATCCGCCAGCGGGGCACCCGCATCCACGCGGGTCGCAACGTCGGCATCGGCAAGGACTGGACTCTCTTCGCCAAGATCGATGGCCGGATCTCGTTCGTCCGCGGCGCCAAAGAGCGCGCCTACGCCCATGTCGATGCGTAAGCCATCTGTCCCGAAGCTATCCCGATCGGCCGCCCTCCCGGGCGGCCTTTTTTTGTGGGGTTGTCAGTTTGTGTGCGATCCGTCGATACCCGTTTGACTTCGGCGGCGCGCGGGAGTATCAGATGGGGCTAACGATGGACAGGAGGAACCATGGAAACCCGGATAGAATCTGACACAATGGGCGAGGTCCGCGTCCCTGCCGACCGTTACTGGGGTGCACAGACCGAACGCTCCCTCCAGAATTTCAAAATCGGCGGCGAGCGCTTCCCGCGCGAGTTGATCAGGGCGCTCGGCATTCTCAAGAAGGCCGCCGCGCTGACCAACAAGGAGCTGGGCACTCTCCCGGCGGACAAAGCCGACCTGATTGTCAGGGCGGCCGATGAGGTCATCGAGGGGAAGCTCGACGATCACTTCCCGCTGGTCGTCTGGCAGACCGGCTCCGGCACCCAAACGAACATGAACTCCAATGAAGTGATCTCCAACCGGGCGATCGAAATGGCCGGCGGGACAATCGGCTCGAAAAATCCGATACACCCCAACGACCACGTGAACAAAGCACAATCATCCAACGACACCTTCCCGACGGCGATGCACATCGCCGCCACCGAAGAGGTCCACCGGCGGCTCCTGCCGATGCTCGCCCGGCTGCGCGATACGCTCCAGAAGAAAGCGGAGGAGTACGCGACTATCATCAAGATCGGGCGCACCCACCTGATGGATGCGGTGCCGCTTACGCTGGGCCAGGAGTTTTCCGGTTATGTCCAGCAACTGACCAATGGAATCAAGCGTGTCGAGAACTGCATGCCGCACATGTACGAACTCGCCCTGGGCGGGACCGCGGTCGGCACCGGCCTCAACACCCATCCGAAGTTCGCCGTCAAGTCGGCGGCCTGCATCGCCGAGTTGACCGGTCTGCCGTTCGTGACCGCGCCGAACAAGTTCGAGTCACTGGCCGCGCACGATGCCTTGGTCGAACTGTCGGGGGTGCTCAAGACGGTTGCCTGCTCGCTCATGAAGATCGCCAACGACATCCGCTGGCTCGGCTCCGGTCCGCGCTGCGGCCTGGGCGAGCTCCGGCTCCCGGCCAACGAGCCCGGCAGCTCGATCATGCCCGGCAAGGTCAACCCGACCCAG
>DATKYL010000363.1:0-2204 GCA_035528515.1 Acidobacteriota bacterium
CCCCCTGAATCTCGTCGCCCACAAGGTTGCGCCGGCGATCGCGGCGGCCTGTTCGGTGGTTCTCAAGCCGGCATCGCAGACACCGTCGCCGGCGGTGCGTCTGGCGCAGTTGGCCCACGAGGTCGGCTGGCCGGAGGGCGCGTTGAACGTCGTCATTCTCTCGGGCGCCGACGCCGGGCCGCTTGTGACCGACGAGCGTCCCGCCATGGTCACCTTCACCGGTTCACCCGACGTGGGCTGGGACATCAAGGCGCGTTGCGGGCGCAAGAAGATTGCCCTTGAACTCGGCGGCAACGCCGCGGCGATTATCGAACCCGACGCGGACTGGGCCGCGGCCGCAACCAGGCTGGTCGGCGGCGGTTTCGCCTACGCCGGGCAGTCGTGCATCTCGGTGCAGCGGATCTTCGTGCACGCGAGCATCGCCGACGATTTCATCCCCGCCCTGGTCACCGCCGCCCGCAACTTTGCGGCCGGCGACCCGTCGGCCGACAGTACAATGTGCGGCCCGCTGATCGACAGTGACAACGCCGACCGCGTCATGCAGTGGATCGCCGAGGCGGTGGGCCGCGGCGCCCGCGTTTTGTGTGGGAACGAACGCGACGGTAATGTCATCACACCCACCGTCGTCGCCGACGTTCCGGAAGACGTGCCGCTGAGTTCTCGCGAGGTCTTCGGCCCTGTCGTGACGGTGGGGTCGTATTCCGACTTTGATGATGCCCTGGAATCGGTCAACGATTCGCGTTACGGACTGCAAGCGGGCATTTACACGAACGACTGGCGCAAGATCTGGAAGGCGTACCAGAGGCTCGAAGTCGGTGGCATCATCCACAATGACGCGCCGACGTTCCGTGTCGATCCGATGCCGTACGGCGGCGTGAAATCTTCGGGGATGGGTCGTGAGGGCGCGCGCTGGGCGATTCAGGAGATGACCGAACCGCGCCTGCTCTTGCTCTCCACCGCATGAGGGGACGTTCGTTATGCCGCGATTGTCATTTGCCGTTGGCGCAACGACCCTCGAAATCGATCGGGGGGACATCACCTATGAGGCGACCGATGCGATCGTCAACGCCGCCAACACGGGGTTGCGCGGGGGCGGCGGGGTCGACGGCGCGATCCATCGCGCGGGCGGCCCGACGATCATGGCCTCCTGTCGCAAGATCGGCCGCTGCCCCACCGGCCAGGCGGTGATCACCACCGCCGGCAAACTGAAAACCCGGTGGGTGATTCATGCGGTCGGGCCGATCTACGCGGGTCTGCGCAACGATGCGCTCGAGCTGGCGTCGGCATATCGTTCCAGTCTCGAACGCGCCATCGAGGTCGGCGCGCGCTCAGTCGCGTTTCCGTCGATTTCGACGGGCGCGTACGGTTACCCGATTCGCGACGCGATCCAGGTGGCGATCAATGCCGTGAGTGAATTCGTGAAGACACATCCCGAGGCGCTGGACCTGGTGCGGTTTGTGTTGTTTTCCGACGCGGATTATTCGGTGTATTTCGCGGAGTTTACCTGCCGCGGGGCGGAAAGAGATTAGGCGCCCGGTCTATCCCCGGACGCCCACATCCCCAAATCATCCAAACCGCGCACGCGGTTCATACCTTTTGTTTCCAGCGGGTGCCGGCGGGGGTGTCTTCGAGGATGACACCCATGCGCTCGAACTCGTCTCGAATCTCGTCGGCGCGCTTCCAATTCTTGCTCGCGCGCGCTTCGGCGCGTTCTGCGATCAGCGCCTCGATCTTCGCCGCGTCGACTGCCGGCGCATCGGGGCGGAGGACATCGAGAAGGCGGTCGGCATCTGCCAGGAATGATCGCCCCTCGCGGGCAGCGACGGGAACCAGGGCCCCGCCCTTCATACGTATGTTAGCCTCGCGAACGAACTCGAACAGAACACCGAGGGCGCCCGAGATGTTGAGGTCGTTGTCGAGCTGTTCGCCGAACGCCTCGCGGGCCCCGGCGACCACAGTATCGAACTCGGCATCAGCGTCGCCGCCGTCGCCCTCGATTTCACTCAGCCGCTGATCGCAATCACGCAACCGTTCGATCGCCCCCTTGGCGGCGTCGAGGCCGGCCATGGTGAAGTTCAGTTGCTGGCGATAATGGGTGGCCAGAAGCAGGTAGCGTATCGCCACCGGTGCATGGCCCTGTTCGATAAGATCCTGCAACGTGTGAAAGTTGCCCAGCGACTTCGACATCTTCCGCCCGTCGACAA
>DATKYL010000364.1:0-4967 GCA_035528515.1 Acidobacteriota bacterium
ATGTTTGCCATTTCCCTGCTCTACGCTCGCGGGTTGCAGACAGAGCTGCTTATGAAGATAGAGCAGGTCGCAAAGCTCGCCGGTCGCGCAGACGACCTTGTGGCTGCTAATCTGGTCCTGATAACGGAGGCGGAAGAGGAAACGAAAGAAGTTCTGGGAATAATCAAGGGCAATGCGATCTTGGTCGAGCGTATGGCTCACCTGGTTAATCTGACGGAGGATCGGACTCGTAACAACGCGGGCCTCGCACAGGAGATTCAAACGAATGTTCTGGCTGTCCTCAAGAAGCTCGACGTGGAACCCGACGGCTGGCGTGGGTCGATCAGCTTGGCAACTGAGGAGATCAAGCAGTGCGTCTGCGGCGATGCGGAGAAGGTAGGGGCCGATGGCTAACGAACGTCTCGGCTCCCCCGACATCACCTTCGCCTACGGTAACGGGCCGGTGCGGGCAGGCATCTGGTACGAGTCGCAGCCGATTGCGTTCCGCTCCCCGTGGTCGGGCAAGAGCAGGCGCTTGCGACGTTGGGGAATGTGGAAGATCAACTACGAATGGACGGATCTACCCGACGACCGCGCCCGCATCGTGCGCTCTGCGTTCAACGTCTACGACACGCACACCCCGTTCAAGATCGTTGACGTGACGCGGCTCAAAGTGACCGGGAACGCGACAGACGCACAGCTCGACGGAATCACCGTGAACGGCCCGACGCAGACCGGGCAGGTTCTCAACGTACAGATGATCGCCTCCCCAGGCGCGGTGCTCTTGTTCAAGACGGGTGACATAATCGGCATGGCCGCAACGGGCGAGGTCTACGAAGTATCCGCCGACGTGACGGCAACCGGTGGCGGGCTTGCGGCGGTCCCGTTGGTGCAGTTCATAGGTAAGTCACCGAACGACAACGAGCGGGTTCTGTCGGAGAACGTCGCATTCAAGATGCAGCTTACGCAAAGCCTTCCGTCTCGGATGCAGGACGCACTGACGCACTCGTTTACTGCGGAGATGGAAGAGGGGAACCTGCCGTGAGCGTACAGGGCGAACCCGAATTCATCGGAGCACTGATCGAGCCAGATGCGACGGCAGCGTTCCACGCAGTCGAGCTGGACTTCGGTACTGCACTCGCGGAGTCGGATGTTTACCCCGGTGAATCGAAGACGAGCATCACCTGGGTTGAGTTTCCGCGTGGGGGACCAGTGGTCCAAGTGGAAGCCTCGTTGGATGACGGGAAAACGTGGCACGCACAGGTAAAGGGGAAGCCGATCAACGGCACTTCGCCTGGCGATGTCGTCACGGGAAAGCGATTGCTATTGCGGCAGCTATTCCGGGGTGATGCGAACACGGCATCAATCCTGTCCTCGATCACCTGGACGATGGAGTTCGAGAACCTGGAGGTACTGACCGTAACGGAAGTTGGTGGCGCTGGCGATGACGGGTTACATCGTGGGCGATTCGAGGGGGTGGAATTCATTCCGATCTTCGCCGCCGTTACCAAGGTTGACCAAGTCGCGCTCGACTGGAGACTGGCGACGAATCAAGGCGTCGAGTTCCTGCGGAATGACGATCAGACTTACGTCGTGGGGGAGAAATTCGAACTGTCTCACGGCGAGACCGTTACGAAGACGTTGGCGGATGGGCAGATACTGATCTTCACCGTACCGCTAGGCCAAGGTGAATTGCCACCCCCACCGTGGGTGGATGGTGACCCGTACCCTCCCGGATGGGATACATACACGGACAGGGAAGTGCGAGACGCCGCATCGTGGGCGGCGGAGTTCTGGATCAATCCGCGAACGATTCAAGCGGAGACATTGCTGCGATGGAATACGATCAACGGGATCAGCGAACTAAACCCTGGCCTCAAGATCGTCCTTACTGCCGATGGTCGTATTCAGCTTGAAGCGATCCAGTGGACGTGGGATGCGGACAGTGGAGTAACTAGCGTTGTCCGCGTAATGGAGACGGGTGCGAACCTAATCACAGCGGGCGATTGGTCGCACGTGGCGTTCACCTTTGACGGGACAATCGCAGATATTCGGGTGAATGGGCAAGTAGCCACGTCTGGGCGATTTACCTACACGAAGCAGTTCTTCGTTTCGCAAGAGTCGGGGGATGTGTCTACCGACTTCGGTCTCGTGTTCTCGATGAACGGGGGCTTCTTTATTGGCGGTGGCGTAGACGAAACGATCAACGGTGGTGTCGATAAGGGGACAAGAACCCCATCGACGGTTTACACCGGATTGATTTCGGAGGTCCGGCTGTATGCGAGGGCGGCACGGGCTTCTATTGCGGCGCGATGGAGACGACGTTTGCGCCCCGATGAAGTGACCATGATGGAGACAGAGGAAGACACGCTGCTGCGAGCGTACTTCCCGCTAGAGGTTCCGGGAGCCGCGCTGTTTTCGTATGCGGATGACTCCACTAGCGACGGCAACAACTTGAGGCGGACCAGTGTGTCCGGTTGGCCGCAGTACTTATCGGCGAGTCCGTTCTGGGATGAGGTTCGACCGGATGGTCCGTCTTCGACTCCGGTGGGCATACGAACATCCCCCGGTAAGTCCCTGAGTGTGACCGGGTCCAGGAAGCTATACACGGACGCGCCATTCAACATCACGTTCGACGGTAAGGAGTTCGAGGGCATTGGCAGTTTCGGTCGTCTGAGCATGATAGAAGACCGCAGCTCTCTTGTGCCTACGGGTGTGGAGATGGAATTGAACGGACTCGATCCGGCGATCATCTCTCTCGCATTACAGGCGAACTACATGGACCAGCCGTGCAGGATTTGGGTTGTTCTGTTTGATCGCCTCGGGGCGCTTGTTGTCGATCCGAAGCAAGTATTCGAGGGACGTATGGACCAGATGGATATTGCGGTTGGCGCGGTCGGCGCTGTTCGGCTTACCGCAGAATCGCATCTTCTCGATTGGGAACGCTCATCCGGTCTGGTTTGGAACTACGTACAGCAACGCGACCTCTACCCCGATGACTACGGATTCGAGTTCATGGCTGAGATCGTAGAGAAGGAGATCTGGTGGCCTGCCACCCTTCGGTCGCAAGACCCAGCATAGAGCGTCTCCCGCAATGGGACGAGCGGTTGCGCAACTACGTCGAGGAGACGAAGGAGGTGCCTCGCGTATGGGGGCAGACCGATTGCGCTCTGTGGTCTATCGGTGCCGTTGACACCATGTGCGGGACGGATCTCGCTGGGCGCTACGTGGGGCTGTGGGACAGCCCGGCAACGGCAGGCGCATATCTACAGGCAAACGGGTGGCGAACGCTTCTGGACCCCGTTGTGGAGCTTGTAGGGCCAGTTCTGGAGGCGGGCGCATTGCACGTTGCTCTCGGTGATCTTGTTTACGTGCCTACGGACGACGGGCTTGGCGGCTTGGGCGTTCTTTATGGCCGGGTGATTCTACCCCACCACGACAAGGCGGGCTTCCGTACGGTATTCTTGGAGGCCGCGTTGCGGGTCGGTGGATGTGTAGTGCCTATAGGTGACAGGCGGTAGGCGATGCCCGGACTCCCAGCAATATTCGTATCCATACTCGTCTCCGCCGTACTATCTGCTGTCACCTATACAATTTCGGCATTACTCGCGCCGAATGCGCCGAATGACCCTACGGTTTCGTCCCTCATCGACCGCCTCCGTCAGATGCGTAGAGGTAACGCTGATCCCGGTCGGGTCGGATACGGGAACAACCGGACATCCGGTGTGCTGTTCTTCGCCGAGTCAGTCACCGAGGGCGGCAAGTCCGGGGCCGAGCTGAACGACGAGGGGGGCGATCCGTCAGATGCGGACTTCCTGCATTTCGGAATTGCTATCTCGTACGGCCCGGTCGAGTGGATGGGTAACATCATACTGAACGACACGCCGATGTCTGACTCTGTCTTCAAGAGCCTGGGCACGTTCGTCGCCATGCTTGGCGAGGACGATCAGCAACAGATACGTGGCCCGCTTACGATGGAGAAGGCCGAGCAGTCGGAGACCGGGGCGGTCGAGCAGTTTGATATCGAAATGCCGAACCGGTGGAAGAATAAGAATCGCGCCGTTTCGGGCATCGCGTATGTCTGGGTCGTGCTGAGGCATAACCCCGAGATTTTCGCGTCCGGGGCACCAACGGTGCTTGTCGAGTGGAAGGGTCGTCGCGTGTACGATCCACGATTGGATGTTGCCGAGAGCGGCGGGTTCATGGACTACGACGACAGTCGAACCTGGACGTACTCGAACAACTGGGCACTGGTCATCCGCGACTTTATGACTTCGCGTGTCTACGGCATGAAGATCCCGAATGAGCTGATCTGCGATACGTGCATGAAGGTCGCAGCAGACGCATCGGACCAGTTGGTAGACGCACCGGTGGCTACCGCTGCGCTCGACGACGGCGACGAAGCCACGGTCGAGGAAACCGTGCAGGAGAAGCGGTACACCATCAACGGAATCTTCGAGACGGACGAACAGCCGATTGATATTCTATCTCGGATGCTCGGTGCAGGCGCAGGTGCGATGCGCTTTTACACCTCCGGTGTCGGTTCGGAGCAGTACCATATCAAGGCAGGGGTCGCAGAGCCGGTATCGACGTGGCCGGATGATCCCGCGATCCCGGCAGAGTCGAAGCATACGAAGGATCTCATCGTTGGAAACGTCGCAGCACCATTCATCTCGGGCGATGGCGTTGGCGACGTTGTTGTTGTCGGACAGCAGGTACAGCTCTCGAATATGACGACGCCAGCAAACGACGGCTGGTACACCGTGAACGAGATCGTCAGCTCGAACGGCGTGTTGGTCGACGAAACGTTCGATACTGCGGAGACTGTTCCCGGTGCGCGATACGACCCGAGCTTGCGCGGGATGCCGGTGGAGCTCACCCCCGACGACTTGCGCTCGGACTCGCCGCTACAGATTGCGCCGCAACTCAATCGCAAGGACCGCGTCAACAAGGTCGGGGGCAAATTCGTCAACCCGCTCAAAAACTAT
>DATKYL010000365.1:0-9940 GCA_035528515.1 Acidobacteriota bacterium
AGACCGTGGCCAGGAATGTGGTCATGAGTGATCCTCTGAATCTCAGGTCAGACGCTCCGCCGTGCGGGCGTACCCGGCAGGCGGCTCGTGTCGGCCGACTGTTTCGATTCGGCGCCGCGCCTGCATGCGGGCCCAGCGGTCCGCGGCCTCTATATCGTCAATATCCGCATCGCGGACAACCTCATGATCATCCAGAACGGCCCGAACCAGCTCAATGATCCCGGGAAAAGAGAGTTTGCCGGCCAGAAACGCCTCAACCGCAACCTCATCGGCGGCGTTCAGGACAGCGCCCCCAGTCGGTCCCGCCGCCCAGGCCTGCCGTGCTAACGCCAGGGCGGGGAATCGGGTCGGATCGGGATCCTCGAAATGCAGACTGCCCGAGGTTCGGGGGTCGTAGCGGGGTGTCTCGGCGACGGCCGACAGCCGTTCGGGCGCGAAAAGCGCATAGGTGATCGGCAGCGTCATATCCGGCTCACCCATCTGGGCGATCACCGAGCCATCGCGGAACTCCACCATCGAGTGAATGATCGACTCAGGATGGATGACGACGTCTACCCGATCGGGCGTCATCCCAAAGAGCCATGCGGCCTCGATCACCTCGAATCCCTTATTCATCATCGTCGCCGAGTCGATCGTAATCCGCGGACCCATCCGCCAAGTGGGATGGGCAAGGGCTTCCTCCGGAGTGATGTCGCCGAAGGTCTCGGGTGATCGGGTCCGGAATGGGCCACCCGAGGCGGTCAGGATGAGACGCTCAACCTCGTGGTCTCCCCCGGCCCGCAGGCACTGGGCGATGGCCGAGTGCTCCGAGTCGATCGGCACCAGATCTACGCCGCGTGCCTCGGCCAACGGCATCACGATCGACCCGGCGGTGACCAGCGTCTCCTTGTTGGCCAGCGCCACCCGCTTTCGGGCCTCGATCGCAGCCAGGGTCGGCCGCACACCGGAAAAGCCGACCGTGGCGATCACCGCGGTATCGGCTGACGGCCAGCCGGCCAACTCCGCCAGTCCTTCCGGACCGGCGAGCACTTCACACGAGGTGCCGGAGAGACCCTGACGGAGTCGTTCGAGACCCGCCGCGTCGGCCAGAGCGACGACTTCAGGACGCCATCGCTGAGCTTGTTCGGCCAGAAGCGACGCATTCGTCCCGGCCGCCAGCCCAACAACCTCGAGGCGTTCGGGATAACGCTCGACGACGCGTAGCGTGCTCTGACCGATTGACCCGGTCGAACCAACGATGACAATCCGACGTTTGTCCGCCATCACAATATCAATTTAACCCCCGCGGTGCCTCTATGAAAGCCCGACCTCTCCCAAGGATACCGCCCCGAGATCGCACGAATCGTCTGCCCGCAACAAGGGCGGGCCTGCGCGAGCCCGCCCTCTGTGCCGCACTCTTGGTTGAGAGCGTCAATCTTCGACCGTCACCTTCGTCATGATGACGGGTGTGTTCGGACGTTCCCTCGTCGCCGGGGTCTTCTCGATCTTGTGGACGACATCCAACCCCTCGACGACCTTGCCGAAGACCGTGTAGTTGCCATCCAGACTGGCCAGCCGTCCGAGGCAGATAAAGAACTGCGAGCCGGCGGAATTCGGGTCCGCCGACCGGGCCATGGAGAGAATTCCGTCCTCGTGGAGCGTCGCGTTGAATTCGGCGGGCACATTGTACCCGGGACCGCCGGTCCCGTTGCCGTTGGGATCGCCTCCCTGGATCACGAAGCCCGGCACCACCCGGTGGAACGTGAGCGAATCGAAATAACCCTTGTTCGTGAGATACACAATGCTCTGGCAGTGCTTCGGGGCAACATCGGGCCACAATTCCACGACGATCCGGCCCATGGTGGTCTCCATGATGATCCGGGGCTTTTCGCCTTCGGCGAAAGTGACTGACTTGTAGGGGGCGGTTGGATCGACCACTTCTGGTTCTGCCACGGCTTCCTCCTGTGCGGGTGCCTCGTCGCCAATTGTTGTTTCGCCGGGAGCGTCACCAGTGATGGTCGTTTCCCCGGGGGCATCGCCGGTGCCCGCGCCCTCAGGTGCCTCCTTCTCGATTGCTGCCGGGGGCGGCGCCTCCTGTTGGGCTGTATCCGCGGGCATCGTGTCAGTCGCCGGTTCCGCCACGGCCGGGGCAGATTCCGGGGTCTCGGTCTGGGTCGCCTCGACGGCTGCCTTCGCTGTATCGATCGAGCCCTCCTGGGCAATGACCGACGGAGCCGAGAAGACCACAAAAAGGGCCAGGACCGCGATGAGCCATACTGCTTTACGCATTGATTCTCCTCCTGTCATGGGGACCGTCTCCACACGGCCCTCGAATAAACCGGCCTCGACAGACGAGGGCAAGTGCTAATCAGGCATCGCCGACGCGTCCGGCGACGGCGGGCTGCATTCTAATCGTACAATCCGGGCCGGTGATCGTTTCGTCAGATTCAGGGGCCTTTAGCCACCGGGCGCAAACCCTTTACTTCCGCGGCAAATCAGTGGGCTTTCTCTGACGTATGAGTCCGGTTTTTTGACAGCGCCTGCGCCCATATCCCTTAGATTCCTTGGTTGCAGGCCCTCCGGCGGCTAGATTGGCGCCCAACCCAAGGGGCCCGAAACGACCGATTGAGGAGGACTAAAATCGCAGAACAGAACTGCTTGATTACGTGTTGACAATCCGTAAGGGCACCTGAACCGGTGCCAGTGCAAGGAGACATCGTAATGGCTCAGTCAGCAGTTGGCGGATCGCCGGGAGGACCGGCCGTAGCAGCACCACCTGAACGGAAGGAGTCGAAAGTGTCCGACTTCGTTATGGATCTGATGGCGGATGTGAAGGCGAAGAATCCGGCGCAGCCGGAGTTTCACCAAGCCGTGCAGGAAGTGGCCGAGTCGCTGGCCACCGTGCTGCAGCAGCATCCCGAGTATCGCAAGACCAAGATCCTCCAGCGGATCATCGAGCCCGAACGCGTGATCTTGTTCCGGGTGCCGTGGATGGACGACGCCGGTGAGGTGCACGTCAATCGCGGTTTCCGGATCGAGATGAACAGCGCGATCGGCCCGTACAAAGGCGGCCTGCGCTTCCATCCCAGTGTCAATCTCGGTATCCTGAAGTTCCTCGCCTTTGAGCAGGTCTTCAAGAACAGCCTGACCACGCTGCCGATGGGCGGCGGCAAGGGCGGTTCGGACTTCGATCCCAAGGGCAAGAGCGACAACGACGTGATGCGCTTCTGCCAGGCGTTCATGAGCGAACTGTTCCGGCACATCGGCGCCAACACCGACGTACCGGCCGGCGACATCGGTGTCGGCGGTCGTGAGATCGGCTTTTTGTTCGGCCAGTACAAGAAGCTGCGCAACGAGTTTGTCGGGGTCCTCACTGGGAAGGGCGCCAACTGGGGCGGCTCGCTGATTCGTCCCGAGGCAACCGGCTACGGTGCAGTCTACTTCGCGGCCAATATGCTCGGCACCCGCAACCAGAATCTCGAGGGCAAAACCTGTCTCGTCTCCGGGTCAGGGAACGTGGCCCAATACACGGTTGAGAAGATCACTCAGCTCGGCGGCAAGGCGGTGACGCTCTCCGATTCCGCCGGGTACATTTACGATCCCGAAGGGATCACGCCCGAGAAGCTGCGGTTCGTGATGGACCTCAAGAACGTGCGTCGCGGCCGCATCAAGGAGTACTGTGACCAGTTCAAGGGCGCGACCTACACTCAGATCCAGCCGGGTCTGGACCATAACCCGCTGTGGGATCACAAGGCCGACTGCGCGTTCCCGTCGGCGACCCAGAACGAGATCAACGAGAAGGACGCCGAAAACCTGTTGAAGAACGGTGTCTACGTGGTCTCCGAGGGCGCCAACATGCCGAGCACCCCCGAGGCGGTCGAGAAGTTCGTCAAGGCCAAGATCCTCTACGGTCCCGGCAAGGCGGCCAATGCGGGCGGCGTGGCGGTCTCCGGCTTGGAGATGAGCCAGAACAGTCTGCGGCTCGCCTGGACCCGCGCGGAAGTCGATGAGCGGCTGATGGGCATCATGAAGTCAATCCACGAATCATGTGTCCACGCCTGCGACACCTACGGCTGCCCCGGCAACTATGTCGACGGCGCCAACATCGCCGGCTTCATCAAAGTCGCCAATGCGATGATGGACCACGGGATCGTGTAACCCCCGGCCGCACAACACCTGTAAGTCCACCAGGGGAGGCGCTGCGCGCCTCCCCTGTTTCTTTGTGCCTATTCGCACGCGCTATTCTGATTGACAGGCGGGGGTGTGGGGGGCAGATTGGAAGAGTCACTTGAACGGGAGAAGAGAAGCTCACGCTGGGAGTCATCATATCGGTCATTGGTCTATGAGGAGCAAACACGTGGCAAACTACCACGTGACCAGACACGAACCGTCCGGCGATTGGCAGGTCAGGTGCGCCAGCGCCGACCGCTTGGAGCCCGCGGCCTACGCCGGACCGAATCCGCAGTTACAGGCTTTGGAATCGGCAGTCCCCAGTCTATTCGCAACGCGGGGCACCCGTGGTGCTGTTACGCACAGCGAGAGAGTGTGTGCACATGATCGAGCAATCGGCCAAACTAAATGAGGTGAACCGTGTTGGAAAGAGTGCCAGCGCGTGGATATCCGAGGGACTGATCATCGCGGGCCTCCCCGCATTTAGCTACGCACTCGCTTACGCGTACGAGGAAGGGTACTGTTCGGTGTTCAATATCCCGGCCCAATTCATTGAAGTTGGGCTCAGCGATGTACTGCTCGCACTAGGGGCTCTAATATCGGGCGTCTCCGTCGTATTCCTGACCGCGAATTTGCTGTATATGTGGTTTCTTCCGCGCGCACTCTCGTCGCCGCTTGGCCGGTCACTGGCACGCATCTCTCTAGTGGCATTGCTAATTCTAGGGATCATCGTGCTATCTGCGCTGCGCCCGATGGAATTGATCATATACGGAGGTCTCTTCCTCTTTTTCATTGTGATGGAACTCCTTTTCCCGCTTCTCACACAGCGCAAAGAACAGAGTTATTCAGCTAAGCTCGCCGGACAGGAGGAGATCGAAGGGAGGGTTGATACGCTCTACGATCTCTTGAATCGTTCGATGGGACGGCAAGCGATGACTTTGGTATTCTCCGTTATACTACTGCTAGCGTGTTCTTTTTATGCTGGAGTGGGGCGGGCTAGGCGACAGCAAGACTTCCTGATGCCGGTCGGGGCTCCGAACTTCGTGGTTCTTCGCCAATACAGTGACCGATTCATCATGGGGCGGTTGTCCGGGGATGGAAACATGCTCGCTGCAGAGTTCAGGATAGAACCGTTAGCGGGCTCAAACGTCCGGTTTCCAGAGTCCTTCCAGCTCAAACGAATCGGGCCACTCGTTGCTGCGCCCCCTACCCGCCTGGAGATGCCTGAGAAGCACGTAATCGAAAGCGAAATGCTCCGAGATTCCGTACCATCTGTGCAGCAAGATTCCGCTCACGCCGGGTGCACTGAACCAACAGAGGCAACGGAGTAATCGAATGGACGGGTGGCCGTAATCTCCGATTGCGGCTTGATAGAGCGGTTACTTGTTCGCGAGTACGATAGCGTCGACGCGAGAGGTCACGCGCTCGTCCCGCTTCTCGGGACCGCACTCGTCCGCCTCAGGCGGACGGCCACACTGCTTGGGGGAAACGCGGGGGACCAGGCAATCGGCACGGGGGCAACTGCATGGGAACAATATCGATACCAGACTGGAACGGTGACGAGATTGCGTGCGCACACAGCAAGGGCGGCGTAAGAGTCGTTGCCCACCCGTATGACAACCTCATCCGTACCGGCTGCAGACCGTGGCCGCCGGCGGAGATCGTGCAGAAGCTGTACAAGAGCAGGCACGAGGGAGCGTTCAGCGACGAGGACAAGAAGGTCTTGAGCAAGGGCTTGGGATATTACTGCGATCTTCAGTCCCTCCACAGCGAGGATGCCATCACCTGGTCCGTCTTCGGAACTGCGGCGGGAGCGCCGCAGCCCAACTTGAGGGCCTGGCTGCGAGACCTTTGCGGGATTCTCGACCTTCCCACCGTACAGCCCGACGATGCCCAGATCGACCTCTGGCGTCGGGTCCCGCATCCCGACACGCTCGTTTCGGGTGGACCGGAGATTGACGTCAGCATCTTCACGACCAACACCGTCATTCTCGTGGAAGCGAAGTGGAAGTCGAGCGTCGCAAGGGGCCAGGGGAAGAACAGGGATAAGGACCAGATTCAACTTCGGGGTGAGTTCTTCAAGAAGTACGGGGCCAGAATCTTCCCGAATCAGCCCAATCTCATCGTCGCGGGCATCGGGCTGTCTTCCGAGGGTTTCACTGACACTACCCCGGAAGGCATCACGTTCACGTCAGCAACATGGCAGCAAGTGTGCTCCCTTGCATCTCATCCGCATGCCAAAGAGGTTCGGCAGTACTACGAGTGGAAGAAGAAGAACACGAAGATGGATCAGGAGCGAGTCGGGACCGCCCGATGACTTGAGTGAAGCCGCGACGGGTGGCCGTAATCTCCGATTGCGGCTTGCTAGAGCGGTTACTTGTTCGCGAGTGCGATAGAGTCGACGCGAGAGGTCACGCGCCTTGTCCCGCTTCGCGGGACCGCAATCGGAGATTGCGGCCACACTGGGTTAAGGGATCTTCGTTTACCCGGATTACGTTGGCTGTGATCCGCAGGGGTCAGAAAAGCAGAGGCCTCGCTTCGCTCGGCATGACAGTCTATTGCTATTGACTCGTTGTCAGTTGATCACGACTGCCCCGCCGTCGCCAGCGACTCTGCAACCCTGATCCGGTTCAGCGCCCGGTGCAGCGCGGCGTTGGCGCGGTCTACGTCCCAGTGGGCGCTGTGGTCGGTGAGGCGTCTGCGGGCGCGTTCGAGGGCCTGGGCGGCGCGGTCGCGGTCGATCTGGTCGGCCGGTTCGGCGGCGTCGGCGAGGATCGTGGCTTTGTTGTTGGCGACTTCGAGGAACCCGCCTGCCACGGCCAGAATCAGTTCGGATTCGTCGGGGAGGCGAATCGTGATCTTGCCCGGTTGCAGTGGAGTGATCAGCGGCGCATGATGGGCCAGTACGCCGAGATACCCTTTCACCCCCGGCACGATCAGCGAGACGATCTCTTGATCAAAGACCGTCTCTTCGGGTGTTACGATCGACAGGTGGTAGGTGGCCATGGGAAAATGGTGGGCGGAGCCCCGCTGCGCGGGATCTTCGACCCACCCTACATCCTGGGATTCATCACTTCACGAGAACAGTGGGTGCAGCCCGCCCCCACCATTACCCCCATATTACACAGAAACGCGTCGTCGTCACCCCCGCGAAAGCGGGGGTCCAGAGGCCCCTGCAATCGACCGCTGGATTCCCGCTTGCGCGGGAATGACGATGAGTCACGTGCGCTTTGAGCACCTTCAGGCCAAGACACGCAGACATTACTCATCCAAGTATTCATTTCGAATCGCGATGAGCCAGCCCGGCGACTTACGCCGCGGTCGACTTCATCTCCTCGGCGCGTTCGAGCGCCTCTTCGATCGTGCCGAGCATGTAAAACGCCTGCTCGGGGACGTCGTCGTACTTGCCGTCGATCAGACCGGCAAAACCTTTGATCGTGTCTTCGAGCTTCACATAGCGTCCCTGCTTGCCGGTAAACACCTCGGCCACGAAGAACGGCTGCGAGAGGAACTTCTGAATCCGCCTGGCCCGCGCCACGATCAGCCGGTCGTCTTCGGACAGCTCCTCGATGCCCAGGATCGCGATGATGTCCTGCAGGTCTTTGTAGCGCTGCAGGATCAGCTGCACCCCACGGGCGACGCGGTAGTGCTCCTCGCCGACGATGTGCGGATCGAGAATACGCGAGGTCGAGTCGAGCGGGTCGACCGCCGGATAGAGTCCCAACTCCGCGATCTGCCGCGAGAGAACCGTGGTCGCATCGAGATGCGAGAAGGTCGTCGCGGGCGCGGGGTCGGTGAGATCGTCAGCGGGGACATAGATCGCCTGCACCGAGGTGATCGAACCCGCCTTGGTCGAGGTGATCCGTTCCTGCAACGCGCCCATCTCGGTGCCGAGGGTCGGCTGATAGCCGACCGCCGACGGCATCCGTCCTAACAGCGCCGACACTTCGGAACCGGCCTGCACAAAACGGAAGATGTTGTCGATGAAGATCAGCACATCCTGATGTTCCACGTCGCGGAAGTGCTCGGCCATTGTCAGACCGGTCAGGCCGACCCGCAGACGCGAACCCGGCGGCTCGTTCATCTGCCCGAAGACCATCACGGTCTTTTTGAGCACGCCCGACTCGGTCATTTCGAGGTAGAGGTCGTTGCCCTCACGGGTGCGTTCGCCGACACCGCAGAAAACCGAATAGCCGCCGTGCTCGGTGGCGATGCTGCGGATGAGTTCCTGAATGACGACCGTCTTGCCGACCCCGGCGCCGCCGAAGAGGCCGACCTTGCCGCCCTTCGGGTACGGTTCCAGTAAGTCGATGACCTTGATCCCGGTTTCGAGAATCTCGGTCTCGGTCGATTGATCGGAAAGCAACGGTGCCGCACGGTGAATCGGGTCGCGCTTCATCGTGGTGGGCATTGCGCCTTTGCCGTCGATCGGATCGCCGAGCAGATTGAACACCCGTCCCAGGCACTGGTCCCCCACCGGGACCGTGATCGGCTGGCCGGTGTCGAGGGCCGGCATGCCGCGCACAAGCCCGTCAGTGGAGCCGAGCGAGATACAACGGACCAGGTCGTCGCCGATATGCAGCGCCACCTCGACCGTCAGGTCGATACCCTTCTCCTTGTCCGTAATCGTAATCGCGTTCAGCAGATTGGGCAGCGTGTCGGACGGGAACGCGCAGTCCACCGTCGGCCCGATCACCTGAACGACTTTTCCCCAGTTCTCTTGCGCCATCGCTCATCCTCTATGTGGCTGACGTATCATTCTCCAATTGTGTGTCCTACCTCAACGCCTCGGCCCCGCCGACGATGTCCAATAGTTCCTTCGTGATCGACGCCTGACGCGCCTTGTTGTATTGGAGCGTCAGGGTGTCGATCATCTCCCCCGCCGACTTGGTCGCGCCGCCCATCGCCAGCATCCGTGCCGCGTGTTCGGACGCGAACGACTCGGCCATCGCGGTCTGGAGCACGGTCGACGCGTAGCGCGGCATCAGATCCGAGAAGATCGCCGTCGGATCGGGTTCGAAAATGTAATCCGACTTGGTTTCGCCCTCGGTCTGGGTCGATTCAACCGGCAGGAACCGCATCTGGGTTACCTGCGACCGCGCGGTGGTGATGAACTTCGTGTAGATCAAATCGATCCGGTCGGTCGCGCCGGAGACAAAGTGCTCGGTCAACTCCGCGGCGATCTGGCGCACGCGCGGGAAATCCATGTTCCCGCCGAAATCGATGTGATGCGTGAGAACCGGCCAGGGGCGTTTGCGGAACCAGTCGTACCCCCGCTTGCAGATACAAACCAGTTCGACATCCTCGGGCGCGTAATCGTTGAGATACGCGGTCGCCTTGCGGATCAGATAGGCGTTGAACGAACCGCACAGCCCGCGATCGGCGGTGACCACGACCAGCGTCGTGCGCGCCACCGGCCGTTGCTCAAAATACGGATGCGGCGGCGGGGTGCCCGGATGCACCACGGCGGCGGAGAGATTGGAGAGGATCAGCTCCATCTTCTCGCTGTAGGGACGCGCGCTTTCGGCCCGGGACTGCGCTTTGCGCAGTTTGGCCGCGGCGACCATCTCCATCGCCTTGGTGATCTGCTGGGTCGACTGGACCGAGCGGATCCGCCGTTTGATGTCACGCAGGGAGGACATAACTCAGACGCACACCGTCACACGGACACTACGCCGTGAACGTCTGCGCGAACTTCTCGCACGCCTCTTTCATCTTGGCATTGACCTGATCCGTCATCTGTCCGTGCGTCTTGATCGCATGGACCGTATCGGGATACTCTTTGTGCATG
>DATKYL010000366.1:0-3039 GCA_035528515.1 Acidobacteriota bacterium
GCCCGGAAGGTTCGGGTCAAGCAGGGGATAAACTGCTTCGAGTTGATTTCCGCCAGCTGTTCGGCGTCGGCGGACCCCGTGCCGGACGTTGGCGATCCGGCTCAGTTGGTTGATAACTGGTACGGGGATCCCGAGGATGTATACGACGCGAATTGGGTTGCGTGGAACGCCGTAGGTGCCGACGCCGAAATCGTCTTGAAGATAGACTTAGGCGCTGAGTTGCCGATCAAGCACGGTATGCTCTCTTTCGTCTCGAAAAGCCTAGCCACGCCGCAGGTCATGCTACCCGCGACCGTCCAGTTTGCCTACTCAACCGATGACGTGACCTACCACAACATCGGCGATGCGTTCGACCTGTCGGAGTACAAGAATTCTCGAACTGGTCAACAGTACCTTGCGTGGTTCACGGACTGCGATAAGACGGCGCGGTATATCCGTGCGACCATCACGAACATCAGCGAGGAGAACGAGATAGAGCTCGACGAGTTCTCCATCTGGGGCGGGACGACTACGACGTTCGTGGGCGAATACACGATCACGGGCTACCTGGGTGATTCGATAGACACCTATTCCAAAGAAGGTGTTATCCAGGTTCAATTCGAGGATGTGACGCGCAAGGAGGCGGACAACAGGCGGGTCGAGTTGACCCTGGAATACAAAGATCGGCGACCCGAGGAGATCATATACGACCTGCTGACTAACGAGTCGTATTGGTCGAGTGCGGCGCCTACCGGACCCAACCTTGTCACGGACCCAGGCTTTGAACTTGGCACCGCTCATGGGGGTGGAGGTTGGGAGTTCGGCGGCGGGGCGAGTCGAAAAAGCAATCTGGCGAGAACCGGCACCTATTGTGCGGAACTGGACTGGGACGACGAAACGATCCACGAACATAATATCCTGGTGACAGCGGGAGAGGATTATCTGCTGAACGTATGGATTTATTCTCCGCCTGTGGCATCCCGGGATTGGCACATGAGCCTGACATTCAATGATGGGTCGTCTACGGTTATTCTCTCTCCCGCAACCGGAACCTATTCGCTAGGCAGCACCTCGTATTGCCGTGTGGCTTGCAGGTTCACGGCGCCTGCCGGGGCTACGGCGATCACTACATTCTTGCTGTACAAAGATACGGGCGGGGACGGCGACTGGCGCGTGGACGATATTTCTATTCGACTGATCGAGTCTACCGCGACAATCCCTTACGATTCGGTCCTGGATTCCAGCGAAATCGGCTGGGCGCACGACGCGAACCTGAGCGGTTTCAGCATAGCGACATGGCAGGGGCAAAACGGGTCGATCCTGGACTATATCAATGAACTTGCGGAGCTGATCGGCTTTGTCTACGATGCCGACGGGGATGGAGTTCGGTGGTTCCGGGAGCCCGAATTCAACAGAACCACCGCGCATACATACCTGAATTTCTTCGGGGCCCGCCAAATCACGGGGCCAAGGAGAACCAGAAGCGGTAAGGATATTCGCAACTCCATCACGATAGTTGGATATGAGAGTGGAAATAAGGAAGTGCCGTATCCGTTCAGGCATGAAGCCTCGATTGCGAAGTACGGCGTAAAGTACGCGAGGATCACCGAACCGCTGGTGCAAACGTCGGATGCTGCCGAGTATCTAGCCAAGGCGTTGCTCAGGGATTTCGCCTATGCAGGTAACAGCCTGGAATCCGACATCGTGGCCGATTTCGACATTGACCGACCGTATAGAATCTATTCCCACCATGAGGGTATCAGGGCGCACCTGAAAGAAGCTAGCCATGGGAACGCCGAACTGTGGGCCTTGATGAGCTACGAAACCGAAATGGTGACATCGGGTCAGGGATATTATCGTGCGCACCTGGTGGGCCGGAAGTATATGTCCGCTCAGCCCGGTCCTGCGGCGAACCTTGTAGCGGTTGGCGCCGACGGGCAGATAACCGTTTCCTGGGACGCAAACCTCGAAGCCGACATGGACGGCTACAGTGTTTATTGGGCTTCGGGCGATGACCCTGACCTGTGGAACTTCTCAACCGTATGGGCTGATGACGAAGAAAGCTCACAGGTTATCCCGGGGTTGAGCAACGGCACAGCCTACTGGATTTACGTGAGAGCGCATAACATAGATGGGATTTACAGCGAACGATCTGCGATCATCAGGTGTCTCGCCGGCGGAGGCAATTCAGGCAGTGAAGAGGACACGTGGGGCATAGCCGACCTTTCCGCCGCGTTGACCGACAAGGATCCGTCCGTGACGCTTGATCTATCGTGGACGCCGGTTCTGACGATCAACCCGGACTATATCATTGCAAGTCTGGCCGGGCCCTTCACCAGTGGTTCACCGACTATGCTGACAGAACACGCAAAGATCACACCGCAGGATGGGATTGCCCAGCATTACTATTCAACCTACCGCAAGTCCCATTTCAAGGCTGCCATAGATTATTACTGGCGGCTGGCGATGAAAGAGGTCGTGATAAACGACACGCATTACCATTTCGGATCCCGGCTGTATTCAAACGACGCTTCGGCGGAATGGCCGACGTAGGAGATGTGCGATGCCCGGTGGTGACACGTTAGCGGGAATCTACAGAGCCGACCGGGAAAAACTCCTGACGCGCAGGCGGTACTCCTTCGGAAGCGTTGTCGGGTTTGCGGGCGGACAGGCTGAGATAGATGTTGGAGCGGTCCTGCCCGACGGCAGTACCGTGTACCTTAGCAGACCTGCGGCGGAGGGGTTCACGCCTGCTGTGGGGCAGCAGGTAGCGATTGTCTACCCGAACAGCAGCCCACATTCGGGTTACGTAGCGGCGCCAGGATCGGCGGCCGCCGTCGCGCCTGGTGGGACTGTGATACCAGATGGATCAGTCACAGCGGCAAAGATCGCAGACGGCGCGTGCCTTGCCGAAATCCTCGACGACGATGGGGCGGGGTCTCTGCTCGATGCTGACAAGTTGGACGGTCAGGAAGGCTCCTACTATGCGCCGGTTGATAATCCGACATTCACCGGCGCCGTCAACCTTGCTGACGACGCGACTGGCGATATTACTGCATT
>DATKYL010000367.1:0-7645 GCA_035528515.1 Acidobacteriota bacterium
GAGGCAGGTGATTGTGTCGCGGTCCCAGTGCAAATCGGGGAGGGCGGCCGACGCGATGACCCGCGGCATTTCGGCGAGCGCCAAGTGCAGGTCGTGTTTGGCGGCTTCGTCGAAGATACGACGGGCGGCGTGCGAGGCATCGGTGGCCGATTTGGCGCGGACGGCCCAGACGACGATATCGAGTTGCGGGGCAAGCAGGGGCACGAAGCCGGGATGGTCGGCGAGCCAGTCGTGGAAACGGAGCGCGGTGGCGCGGCAGGTTTCGAGGTCGCGCGCGAATTGTCCGCCCTGTTCATAGGGGAACATCTCCTGCGTCGCCCACAGCGCGACGGCGGCGGCGCCGGGACGGGAACACTCCAGCGAGATTTCGCCGAGGTGCAGTTCATCGGATGAGAAGTAGGTGTAGGGAGAGTCGTGCTTGTAGACACTGCCGACCGCGGGATCACGAAAGAGAATGCAGCCGCACCCGTAGGGTTGGAGTCCGTGTTTGTGCGGATCGACGACGATTGAATCGGCTGCGCCGATCGTGTCGAAGGCGCGCCGGGCTTGGTCATCCAGATTGGACACCAGCGTGAAGTAGCCGCCATAGGCGGCATCGACATGTAAACGGAATCGGTGCTTATCGCGCAGCGTCAGGATTTCGTCCAACGGATCGACCGCTCCCAGCGCGGTCGTTCCCAAGGTCGCTACGACCGTGGCGACGTCTCCTCGCTTCAATTCGTCTTCAAGGGCGTTGATATCGATCCGGCCCTGTCGGTCGACCGGGATCGCACGGAACGGGATGCCGAGGACTTTGCAGAGGCGTTCGTGGGTGTAATGCGCCTGCGCCGATGCCAGGACCGTACCATTGCCCTGTAATTCGCGGCTCACCCAGAGCGCTTCGAGGTTGGCCATGGTCCCGCCGCCGGTGAGGTGGCCGAGGTGTTGCTCCCAGCCGAACATGGCGGCGATGCGCGCGACCGCTTCCTTCTCCAGGCGTGAACTGGCGCGGCCCCCGTCCAGGGCGTGGTTGTTCGGATTCAGCCAGAGCGAGAGTGCGTACGCCAGGCGTGCGACCGGATGCGGCGGTTTGAGCATCTGGCCGATGTAGAACGGATGCTGGTAGGGGAAGTTATCGTGCATGCGCTCGGCGGTTTCTGAGAGGATCTCGCCGATCTTCTCGGTGTCGAGGTCATGTGTGAACGACGGGAGCATGTCGAAACCGCTGTCGAGGCGTCGCAGGGCTTTTTCGAGCACTCCGAGAGTTTTGTGGTCGAGGGTCATGACGGTACCGCCTGTGTGGTTCGGTTGGCATTGGTCCCGTGGTCGATTCACTCGGGAACAGACCCGAAGCTACGAGTGACCTGTGCATGAGACAAGTGGTGCCTGCGGGGGGCAGTTTCGTGGGGGGGCACGGGCCTGAAGGCCCGTGGCACCGTGCTGTCTCGCGCAGGCACGGGCCTAAAGGCCCGGGGCACCGTCGGTATTGGATCGGGTGGTGGTTGAAAACGCGCTATTCGGATTCGTTTTCGGCGGTGATTGGTGTGTTGGGGCCGAAGCAGTAGAGACGGCGGTTGTCGTCGGCGACGAAGACATATCCTTCGGCGACGACCGGCGGGGTCACCGCGGCCGAGCGCAGCTTGTGATCATAGACAACCGAACCATCGGCGGCGCCAAGGGCAACCAGCCGTCCGGTCCGGGTGGCGACATAGAGCAGGTCGCCCGCCAGAGTCGGCGAGAGGTTGGCGACCGCACCGGTATCGTACGTCCAGATCATCTTTCCGGTCGCTTTGTCGAGGGCGTAGATGAGTCCGTCGTTGGCGGCGACATAGATGCGATCGGCGCCGACCGCCGGCGTAGTGAAAACACCCCCGCCCGCAACAAAGAACCAGTCCATACCGCCGTTCGATCGATCGAGGGCGTAGATCATCGAATCGGCGGTACCGACATAGACGCGGTCGTCGACCGCGGGGGCGGCGGTGACGGCGCCGGAGGATTGATGGCTCCACCGCAACTCGCCGTCGCGTGTATCGAGCGCGACCACGCTCCGGCCGCTCGCCGCGAAGATCGTGGTATCGACCACGGCCGGTGCGGTCAACAGCGGTCCATCGGTCTTGACCTCCCAGCGTATCTCACCGTCGTCGGCGTGGCAATACAGCGTACCGTTGAGCCCGGCGATCAGGGTGAGAGAGTCATCGAGTCGGCGCGGGGGCGCCTGACTGCGGGCGACGCGGTAGTCGGTCCGTTTCTCCCCCGGAGGGTATGTATAGGTAAAGAGCCGGTACTCATTCTGGTCGGTGAGAAAGTCGAAGGCCGTGTCGCGTGGCAGGGCACCGGTAACCGGGCCATCGTAACGCCGGCGAAAGACACGATGTCCGGTCGCCGCGGCAAACACCTCGAGACGCCGGTCGTAGCCGGGGAAATAGAGGTAGCCGCCGCGGACGGTGGGTTCGCCGGCGGCCTCGCCGCCCGTTTTACGTTGCCAGATGAGTCGTTGCGCCTCGACGCGTCCCGCGGCAACGCCACGGTTGTCGTTGGCGCCGCGGACAGTCGGCCAGGCGAAGGCGTCATCGACGGGACCGGCGAAATGAACTCCGGAGCCGCCGCACCCGGACAGCAGGACGCCGAGTGCCAGCAGAATCACGCCCCACCCGAGGCCCATCCCCCGGCGGCCGCCGGGAGCTAATCGGAAATCGGGATTCAGATCAGAAATTCCAGCCGAAGAAGAATTCAAAGCGGGTCTTATCCTCCAGTTTGCGGAAGTCGGTGCGCCGCGCCCAGTCAAACCTGAGCACCGCAAAATAGCCGAGTGAGACCCGCGCGCCAACCCCAAGTGCGCCCTTCATGCGGCCGAATTCATCATCCCAGGCGTTGCCGGCGTCGAAGAAGAGCGCGCCGCGGATGCCGCGAAAGCCCAGCCGGGCGACCGGCATACCGATGAAAAGGGCGTCGATCAGGGGAAAACGCAGTTCGTTGGAGAACAGCAGGACGTTGCGGGCATACTCCCCGCGCCGCGGCCAGCCGCGCAGATCCCAACTGCCGCCGAGGTAGCGCCGTTGCGGCTCCAAGCCGCTGGAGAAGTGGCCCAGAACCCGCGTGGCCAGAGCCGAGAAGCGTCCCAGCCGGAAGTACTTGCGGCCGTCGATGAGCAGCAGACGGTTGAATGAGCGCAGATTGGTCATGTCGGCGGTGTAGCCAAACGTAAGCATCAGCCGCCAGCCGTCGATCGGCCCGGACACATCCCACAGCGAGTTATCATGCACCAGCGAGATGAACTGGGTCGCCAGGATCGCTCGCCGGCGCGAAAACCGGAACACCGTCCGATCGGACCGGCGGAGAAAGAGGGAGGCTTCCACGCGACGGAATTTGGAGAGCGGATAGGCGAGGCTGCCCATCATACCGTAGAGACGTTCCTCGACAATCACGTTGTCCGGTTCGCTGTACTCGTTATTGAGGTGGAAAGCGCCGTAGCCATAGTTGAGCCGATGTTCCCGATTGAAATAGGAGATGGCGGCCGAGAAACTCTCCAGCAGTTCGTCTCTCGAGTCGGCGTTGTTGGCGACCAGGAAGTAATACTGATGATCGCCGAGAACGTCGGTCATCGCGGTCTGGAAGCCGCCGACCGTGCCATAGAAGGCATCATACGAGACCGCCGACTGGGCGAGATCGAAGGCGAAGCGCCGGTGGTACTTCACCGCGCCCCTGGTCTGGCGTCCCTCCCCGCGCACCGGTTCCCAACTCGGCTGCCACGCGCCCTCCGTGGCGACCACCGGCCGTGTTTCGACGGAATCGGGCAGCGCCATTTCATAGATCTGAAAGCCGGTGTTCTGGTAGGCGGCGAACACGATACCGTTTCCGTCGGGGCGGTAGCGGGGATTGAACAGGCCGGTCGCGGATTGGGTCAGGCGGCTGAGGGTGCCGGCGGTGTCGAGAGTGTAGATATCGGAGTGCCCGCGTTCATCACAGGTGAACGTGACCGCACTGCCATCGGGCGCGAACGACGGTGCGCGCACGTTGAATCGGCCGGTGAAATACGGGACGATCCCGCCGGTGCGGCGATTGAGGCGGTAGAGGTTAAGCCGTCCCTCCTCGCCGGTATGGCCGCGGTCCGAGGCGAAGACGATGTCGGCACCGTCCGGCGTGAAAACCGGATCGGTGTCGAGATAACAATCGTCGGTGAGGCGGGTGAGGCGGCGTTCTTCGAGATCGTACAGGAAGAGATCGTAGATGCCGTTCTTGACCGCGCCGGAGAACACGACCCGCCTGCCGTCGGGAGCGAAGGACGGTGAGCTGACGGAGTAGAGTGAATCGAACCGATGTTCGCCGACAATCCGCCGCGTATTCAGATCGAGCAGATAGAGCACGTCCCGATCGTGACGCTTGGAGGAAAACAGGATCACCCCGTCCGCCGAGACATCGAAAGAGGAGTTCATCAGGTGCAGCGACTCGAACCGAGACGAGCGTTCCGCCTTGAGGAGGGTCGCGACGTTGTTGTGCGCCGGGTCGCCGTTGCCGTCGACCATATACAGGCCGCCGTAGCCGAGGCGGTTGCCCATAAAGACGATGCGGTTCTCGGTCCGTCCATCGACGGTGATCTGCACGGGCACCGGCTTGAGGTTGTAGCCGGAGCGCGTATGCTGGGTGAAGACGCGATCGGGGAATTCGGTGACGCTGATGGTCGGGAAGTACTTCTTCTTGAGCCAGTATTCCCATTCGGTGCCGATCTCGTAGAGAGGCTTGCCGAAGGTCACGGCGACCGCGTCATCGAACCCCTTCCCCCGCCACCAGTTGTCGAGGATGTAGACCAGATACTCGGCGCCGTAGACGTCGTCGATGAAGTGGCAGAACGACTCGCCCTCTTTGTACATCAGGTAGGTGCCGGAGATCTGGTCGAGTTGATCAACGCCGAGGAATTGGCCCGAGAGCACGAGGTCGCTGATGATCATGTCGGCGTCGGATTGCCAGGGGCGCGAGTAGAACTCGGCGATGCCCTCGGTGAACCAAAGCGGCGGCTGCGAGAACGAGAGTTTCTTGTGGGCGCGGTTAACCGTCGCGAGCTTCGACCCAGTGAACACATGGACCAACTCATGTTGCAGAACGCGACGGAAATCGGCGTAGGAACCGTTGAACGGGAGCGCCACGCGACCCTTGACGAACTCGGTGAACCCCGCCACATTCTCGGGCAGCAGCGAGGGGATGATGTTGGTCTGGCCGAAGAAACGGGGCGAGGAATAGATGATCAGGGGGATACGTTCGGCGACGCGGTGATTGAACCGGTCGGCGAGGGCGTCGTACGACTCTTCGGCCGCGGTGGCGGCGATCTCGGCCAGCCAGCGTTCGGACTCATAGAAGTAGATGTCGAACCGCTCGGTCGAGAGGACAAGCCAGTCGAAGTAGGTGTACTGGACCTTGTTCTTGCCGAAGTAGAACTGCGCTGTGGCGTTCTGCGGCCACAGACTGATCGCCAGGCTCAGGAGCAAGGTCCAAAAGATCGTGTGTTTCAATAGTCGTCGACTGGTCACGCCGATAGCACCCTCAGACTCTTACCCGCGAGGCGGCCGGATATTCCCGTCAGCCGGCGGTCCCTGCCCCGTGGGCCTCGCTGCTGTCGGGCCCGGTGGAGCGTTCGACGGAGATGACACCCGCGACGCCTGACATGCGTCGCATGACGTCACCCAACTGCCGGAGGTTCTTGACTTCGATCACCAGGGTGCCGTCACCGGTAGTGCGATCGGAGCTCAGGGACACCGATTGGATGCCGGCGTCGGCGTCGGCGATGGCCTGGGTGATGTCGCGCAGCAGATGCCGTCGGTTTTCCATCGTGATCAGAAGCTGTACGAGGAACGACTGATCGGGCGCCACATCCCACTCAACCGCCAGCTTGCGTTCGGGCTGATCGTTGAGCGCGAGGGCGTTGGTGCAATCGGCCCGGTGGACGGTCACGCCGCGGCCCCGGGTGATGAAGCCCACGACGCGCTCGCCGGGAACCGGCTGGCAGCACTTGGCGAAGCGGAACATCATGTTATCGAGGTTTTGGATCTTGATTCCGCGCGCGCGCCGCGCCCGTTCGACAAAACCCTTCGAATCGGCGGAATGTTTCTGGCCGGGCTGTTGCGGGCGGATTTTGTTGATCAGGGCGCCGAGCGAGAGGGTGCCGGAGCCCAGCGCCGCCAGGAGGGAGTCCGCATCGGCGAACGAGAGCGCCATCGCCCAGTCGGTCATGACGGCATCGTTAGGCTGCGGGATGCGCTGCCGTCTCAGCTCCCGCGTGAGCATGTCCCGTCCGAGGGCGATCGACTGTTCGAAGCCGGTCTTGCGGAAGTACTGGCGGATTTTCGAACGCGCGCGGGTGGTCTTGACGATCGACAGCCAGTCGCGCGAAGGACGCGGCTGGTTGCCGGCGATGATCTCGACTTCATCGCCGGAGGCGAGTTCATGCGACAACGGCACAATCCGGCCGTTGGCGCGCGCACCGATACAGCGGTGGCCGACTTCCGAGTGAACGGCATAGGCAAAATCGACCGGCGTCGCACCGCGTGGCAGGCGTTTCAACTCGCCTTTGGGCGTGAAAACGAAGATCTCATCATGGAACAGGTCGGTCTTGAGAAAGTCGAGGAACTCGCGTGGATCGCGGGTTTCCTTCTGCCATTCGAGCACTTCCCGCAGCCAGTTCATACGCCGGTCGGTGGCATCGACGCGCTGGCGCCCTTCCTTGTAGAGCCAGTGCGCGGCGATACCGTACTCGGCCGTGTGATGCATCGCGTGGGTGCGGATCTGGATTTCCACCATCCGGCCGCGCGGCCCGACTACGGTGGTATGCAATGACTGGTACATGTTGCTCTTGGGCGTGGCGATGTAATCGTGGAAGCGGTCGATCACCGGCGTCCAGAGGGTATGCACGACGCCGAGAACGTGGTAGCAGTCGCGCTCGGTATGGGTGAGGACGCGGATGGCGATGAGATCGTAGATCTCCTCGATCGGTTTCTTGCGCTTGATCATCTTGCGGTAGATCGAGTCGAGATGTTTGGCGCGTCCCGTGATGTCGGCGTCGAGCCCCTCTTTCAGCAGGGCTTCGGCGAGGGGGCGCTGAATCTCCTCGATGTAGGCTTCGCGGTCATCGCGGCGGAGTTCGACCTTCTCGATCAGCTCACCATAGACGTCCGCGTGCAGATATTTCAGCGCGAGGTCTTCCAGTTCCCACTTGACGCGCGCCATGCCGAAGCGGTACGCCAGCGGGCCGTAGACCTCGCGGGTCTCCTCGGCAATGCGCAGCTGCTTGGCGGGATCGAGAAACTCGAGGGTGCGCATGTTGTGCAGGCGGTCGGCCAGCTTGATGATGATGACACGGATGTCAGTGGCCATCGACAGGAGCATCTTGCGGAAGAACTCGACCTGCTGTTCGGCGCGGCTCTTGAAGCGCACCCCGGAGATCTTCGTGACGCCGTCGACCAAATCGGCGATCTCTCCGCCGAAGTGCGCGCGGACCGCGTCGAGACCGTAGGTCGTGTCCTCGACGACGTCATGGATCAGACCGGCGGCGATGGTCGCGGTGTCGAGATGCTGCTGCGCGAGGATCAGCGCCACGTGGAGGCAGTGATTGATGTACGGCTCTCCGGATTCGCGCACCTGACCGTCGTGGGCCGCTTCGGAGAACTCATAGGCGCGC
>DATKYL010000368.1:0-2272 GCA_035528515.1 Acidobacteriota bacterium
ACCGGATACCGTTCGAGGTCGGCGGCCACACCCTCGCACCGCTTGACAAGGCCGACTGGATTGTCGCCAGCCCCGGCGTGCCACCCGACAACCTGCTCCTGCGCGCGGCGGCCGAACGGGGTATTCCTATCCTATCAGAAATCGAAGCGGCGTTCCGCCTCTCACCGGCGCCGGTGCTCGCGGTCACCGGCTCCAACGGCAAGACGACCACGACCTCGTGGCTGGGCACGATCTATCAGGGCGCGGGCCGCCCGGCCGAAGTCGGCGGCAATATCGGACGCGCCTATTCGGATTTCGCCGCCGATCTGCCGCCGGATGCGCGTGCGATCCTCGAAGTCTCGACCTTTCAGCTTGAACAGATCGACACCTTCCGCCCGCGAGTGGCGGCGATTCTGAATCTGACCCCCGACCATCTTGATCGCCACGGTTCGTTCGACACGTATGTCGACTTGAAATTCCGGCTCCTGGTCAACCAGCAGCCCGGCGATATCGCCGTGCTCAATGCCGATGATCCGGTCATCGTCGCACGGGATCGCAAGAATCCCAGTGGGCGTGGGACGCGCTGGTGGTTCTCGGCGAAAAACCCGGTCTCGTCCGGCGTCTGGTTGACCGATGACGGCCTGGCGTATCACGTCGGCACACGGCAGGGTACGATCCCCGGATCGGACTGTCTCATTCCACCGGGGGAACACAACCGGATGAACGCCGCCGCCGCCGTCGCTGTAGCGCTGGCCGACGGCCTTGCGCCCGAGAACATCGCTCCCGGTCTGACAACATTCACCGGCGTGGAACATCGGCTCGAAATCGTCGCCGAAGTCGGCGGCGTTCTGTACATCAACGATTCGAAGGCGACCAATCCCGACAGCGTCGCCAAGGCGCTGGCAGCCTGCGAGCGTCCTCTGGTCGTCATCATGGGTGGCCTGGACAAGGGCACGCCGTTCGACGGCCTCGCCGGCGATCTCAAACGCAAGGCTCGCGCCGTGGTCTTCACCGGACGCGCGGCCACAAGGCTCGTCCAGGAACTCGGCAGCCATGTCCCGCATCACGTCGCGCCCGACTTCGCAGATGCCTTCGCCGCCGCCGTCGCGTTGGCGCAAGCCGGTGACGCCGTTCTGCTGTCGCCGGGATGCGCCAGCTTCGATCAGTTCGACAACTACGAACACCGGGGACGGGTCTTCAAGGATTGCGTCGCCCGGCTGCAGAGTGAATCGGGAGAACCGCCGTGCGCGTAGCCATCCCGACATTCCGCGTGCCGCGCTCCTTCGTGGCGCCGCGGGTGGGTCGTCTGTCACCGCGGTCCCTGCCGCCACCCGATCGGCTGATCGGAGCGGCCGCGATGGGACTGATGGCCCTTGGTACCGTCATGGTGCTCTCATCGTCGGTCATGCTTGCCGAACGGCAGTTCGGCACGCCTGCGTTTTTCTGGACACGGCAGCTTCTGTGGTGGGGGCTGGCCACGGCGCTCCTGTTTGGTTTATCCCGCATCGACTATCACCGCTGGCAAACGTTGGCGCCGCTGCTCATGCTCGTCGGTCTCGCCGGGCTGGTAATCGTCCTCTTCGTTCCTTCCATCAAGGGCGTCAACCGCTGGATTCCTCTCGGTCCGTTCAACTGGCAACCGGCCGAAGGATTCCGTCTGGCGTTCATTGTCTATGCCGCGGCGTATCTGGCGAAACGCGGCGACAGCGTCACCTCCTTGAAACGCTGGCTGCCGCTGGCCGTCGTGCTGGCGGCGTGTTCGGTTCTGCTCATGTTGGAGCCGGAGTTGTCCACGATCCTGACGGTCTGCGCCACGGCGGCCATCATGCTGGTCGCGGCGGGGGTTCGCTGGCGGCATGTGCTGCCCGGACTGGCCGCCGCCGTCGTTGCCGTAGTACTCGTTGTCTTCGTGATGGAATACAAGACACAGCGCGTGACCGACTGGCACGCCGGCCTGACGGTGACCGGCGGCTCGTATCAGGTGCGCCAATCCAAGATCGCTTTGGGTTCGGGCGGCGTGCTCGGCGAAGGGTTGGGACACGGCCGCGCCAAGATGCTCTATCTCCCCGAACCACACACCGACTTCATCATCGCCTCGGTAGGGGAGGAGTTGGGATTCGTCGGCGTCAGTGCGGTGATGGCGGCTCTCGGCCTGCTGGTTCTGCGCGGTTGGCGGGTGGCGACGCGCGCACCCGACCGCTTCGGATATTTGCTGTGTATTGGTGTCGGGGGGGCGCTGTTCGTCAATGCCGCCCTGAATCTCGGAGTGGCGACCGGGCTCTTGCCCGCGACA
>DATKYL010000369.1:0-4423 GCA_035528515.1 Acidobacteriota bacterium
TCCTCAAGGGCAACGAAGCGATCATCTACGGCGCGCTCTTTGCCGGATGCCGCTCGTACTACGGCTATCCGATCACGCCGGCGTCCGAGGTCGCTGAAACCGCGGCGCGTCTGTTCCCGCTTCTCGGCCGCACTTTCATCCAGGCGGAATCAGAGATCGGCGCTATCAATATGGTGTACGGCTCCGCCTCGACCGGACAGCGCACCATGACCGCGTCCTCGTCGCCGGGCTTTTCCCTGAAGCAGGAGGGCATCTCCTACTGTGCCGGCGCCGAACTCCCTTGCGTAGTCGTGAACGTGCAGCGCGGCGGCCCCGGTCTGGGAAACATCGGGCCCGAACAAGGCGACTACAATCAGATCGTCAAGGGCGGCGGGCACGGCAACTACCGCGTCATCACTTTGGCGCCCAACAGCGCACAGGAGATGTGCGATCTGACGATGCTCGCCTTCGAACTGGCCGATAAGTACCGCAATCCGGTGGCGATTCTTTCTGACGGTTTCATCGGCCAGATGATGGAGCCGGTGTCCCTGCCGCGACCCGTCGAGACCCTGCCCCGGAAGGATTGGGCGGTTACCGCCGAAGAGGGGACCCGCGATAATCTGGTCTCGTCAATCCATCTCGACCTCGATGAACTCGAAGGCCATATCAACAAGCTCTACGCGAAGTATGCCGAGGTTGAGAAAAATGAGATCCGTTACGAGGAATATCGTCTCGAAGACTGCGAACTGGTGGCCGTCGCCTACGGGGTCGTCTCCCGCATTCTGATGAGCGCGATCGATCAGGCGCGCGACGAGGGGATCAAGGTCGGCATGCTGCGGCCGATCACCCTGTTGCCCTTCCCGGTGCCGCGCCTCAAGGAATTGGCGCGGTCGGTGAAGGGAATGCTCGTGGCGGAATGTTCCACCGGCATGCTGATCGACGATGTCAAACTCGCGATCGAATGTGCCCGACCCGTCGAGCTCTGCGCCCGCTACGGTGGTAACATCCCCTCGGCGGAGGAACTCCTGAACGCGATCCGCAAGCTTAAGGAGAAGGTGTCGTGAAAGACGTATTCAGCAAACCCGATTCGTTCTATGAGTTTTTCACGCGGTCCGCGGCGCCGGATAAGGAAGCCACCCACTACTGCCCCGGCTGCGGTCACGGCAACCTGCACAAGCTGATCGCCGAGGCGATCGACGATCTGGAGATTGCGGACCGCACCGTGTTTGTCTCACCCGTGGGCTGTTCGGTGTTCGGTTATTATTACTTCCGGGTCGGCAACGTGCAGGCCGCGCACGGCCGCGCCGCCGCGGTGGCCACCGGGATCAAGCGCTCGCTGCCGCATTCGATCGTGATCTCGTATCAGGGTGATGGTGACTTGGGGGCGATTGGCGCCAACGAAGTGATCCAGGCGGCAAACCGCGGCGAGTCGCTGACCATCATCTTTGTCAATAATGCGATCTACGGCATGACCGGCGGCCAAATGGCGCCGACCACGCTCCTCGGGCAAAAGACCACCACCACGCCCTATGGTCGCAGCGAGAAACTCGCCGGCCTGCCGCTGAAATTCAGCGAGCTGCTGTCCGCGCTGGACATGCCGATCTATATCGAACGCTGCTCGCTTCATGACAGCAAAGCCATCATGAAGACGCGCAAAGCGATCCGTAAGGCGCTGAAAATGCAGGTGGAGAATCGCGGCTTCTCGCTCGTTGAGATTCTGAGCCCGTGCCCGACCGGGTGGAAAGTCGACCCGATTGACTCGCGCAAATGGATCATCGACAACATGCTTCCGGTTTTCACGCTCGGCGTGAAGAAAGAGCGCACCGATGCGCCGCCGCGTCCCGTGGAGCAACCGCCGCAGATGACAGGCGATGAGATCATCGAGGCGGTCGGTCTGCGGAAGACCGGGCCGGCCGAACGCTCCGCGATTCCCAAGGGATTCCCGCGTCATGAATTGATCATCGCCGGGTTCGGCGGGCAGGGAATCCTCCTTTTGGGACAGCTTCTCGCCAAGTCATCGATGCGGGAAGGCAAGTACGTGTCCTGGTTGCCGTCGTACGGTCCGGAGATGCGCGGCGGGACCGCCAACTGCCATGTGGTCGTATCACCGGAACGCATCGGCTCACCGTGGGTGGCGCAACCATCGCTCCTGGTGGCGATGAACCAGCCCTCGCTGGAGAAGTTCGCTGACCGTGTGCGACCCGACGGCACGGTCCTCTATGACAGTTCGTTCATCAAGACGGTCGCCTTGCCGTCGCACGTCAGGGGAATCCCGATCCCGTGTTCCGACATCGCCAACAAGCTCGGCAACGCCAAGGTTGCCAATATGGTGGCGGCGGGGGCGATCATGGCGCTGACCGGAATGACGGAGACGGCGACCCTTGAAGCGCTGATTCGCGCGCTGCCGCGCAAGCAACTGGTCGAGATCAATCTCAAGGCGCTGGCCGCCGGGCGCGAGGCGCTCGCGGCAGTCGCGGCGTCGACGGAGGCGCCTGTTTCAGGGTAGTCGACCGCCCGTGCAAGGGGGCGGATCGGTCGCCGGTGATCGTCTGTGGTAGCTAATTAGGTTCGACGATTCGTCCGACACAATCCATATAACCACCCAGGGGCTTTCGTACTATGCATATCGGTGTTGTCAAGCAAGTGCAGCAGGAAGAGTGCCGCGTCCCGGCCGTACCGGCGGGCGTTCACCTCCTGACTGAGCGCGGTCATACCGTGCACATTGAACGCGACGCCGGGCTGGCGGCCGGGTTTACCGACGATGACTACCGCGCCGCCGGTGCGAACATCGTGTACTCCCGGGCCGAAGCCGTCGGCCGCGCCGAACTCGTTCTCGGTGTCGCGCCGATGCAGCCGGAGGACGTCGATCTGTTGCGGCCGCACCAGACCGTGATGACCTTCGGCCATCTGGTCACTCTCGCGCCCGAGACGTTTCGGGGCATGTGCGACAAGTCGATCACCGCGATCGCGTACGAGCTGATCGAAAACGATCAGCATCGACGCCCGATCGTCGAGGTGATGGGGGAAATCGCCGGTCCGATCGCGATCACGCTGGCGGCACGGTTTCTCGAGACGCACCACGGCGGACGCGGTGTGCTGCTGTCGGGCCTGCCCGGCGTCCCGCCGGCGCAGGTTGCGATTATCGGTGCCGGTGCGGTCGGACTCTCCGCGGCACGGGCCGCCGTCGGGGCGGGCGCTCAGGTCTGCCTCTTTGATCGGGAACCGGAACGACTCCGTCTCGCGACGCAACTCTTCGAGCGCCGCGTCGTGACCTATCTCTCGTACCGCTACAATCTGGAGCAGGTGCTGCGCTTCGCCGACGTCGTCATCGGTGCGGTCTGGGTGCACGGCGGTCGACCGCCGACCCTCATTACCACCGACATGGTAAGGCAGATGAAACGACGCGCCGTCATCATCGACTGTTCCATCGACCAAGGCGGCATCTGCGAGACCGGGCGGCCGACTACACTGACCGATCCCGTGTACACGTCCGAAGGTGTCATCCACTGCTGTGTGCCCAACCTCCCGGCGGCCGTGGCCCGCACCGGGTCGTTCGCTCTGGCGAACGCGCTCTTCCCGTACGTGCGTCACATGGCCAGCAGTGGCATCGAAAAGGTGATTGCCGACCAGCCCCGTTTCCAGGAGGGCATCTACATACGCGACGGCCAACCCACTCATCCGGCCGCACGGCAGATGGCGGAAGTGGCCGCCGCGACCAGAGTCTGAGAAACAACCCGGCGCTATTGACGGAGATGTGACACACATGATTCAAGCTGATCCGACCATTGATGCGATGCCCATTGCACGGGCGGCCCGCACTCCCACCTGGGCGGAAGAATACCTGCGCAAAGTGACCACCGCTGTCGAGGCGGTGCGCGTGATCGAGTCGGGGCATCGGGTCTACATTCATCCCGGCTGCGCCGAACCGGAGTCCCTGGTGGAGGCGCTCGTCACACGGAAAGACGAACTCACCGACGTCGAACTCGTCCACCTCCTGACGATGGGGACCGCTCCCTACGTCGAACCGGACATGGCCGGACACTTCCGGCACCGTTCTCTCTTTACCGGAAAGAACGTGCGGCAGGCCCTCAACGAGGGTCGCGCGGATTACACGCCGATCTTTCTGGGCGAGATTCAACGCCTGTTTACCAACGGCACGCTGCCGATCGACGTGGCGCTGATCCAGGTGTCACCCCCCGATGAACACGGCTTCTGCTCCTTCGGTGTCGGGATCGAATGCACCAAGCCCGCTGCCGAGAACGCAAAGATTGTCATCGCGGAGATGAACCGCCAGACCCCCCGGACGCTGGGCGACAGCTTCATCCATCTGCACAAGCTTGACTATATCGTCCCCGTCGACCGCCCGATGCTGGAACTGCCGCGCGTGCGCATGACGGACCTGCACTCGACCATCGGCGCCCATGTGGCCGGGCTCATCGAGGAC
>DATKYL010000370.1:0-4060 GCA_035528515.1 Acidobacteriota bacterium
AGTCTATATCCTACCGTCTCCCGCGCAGTCACGAGGGGGAGGGTGATGCCACGATCGCGATCCCGGTAGAGAGCACCGGGATCACCGGACAGGTGGCGTTCCGCAGGTACAAGAGCACCGATAGCTGGCAAGTGATTTCCATGACGCGCCGCGAGGGAGAACTTACCGCGGCGTTGCCACATCAGCCGCCCGCGGGGAAGATCATGTACCGCGTCACACTCACCGCGCCGGGCACCGAACCGATCGCGCTGACTCGCGATCCGATTATCGTCCGTTTTACGGGCGAGGTCCCATTGGGCTTTCTGCTCACGCACATCGTTTTGATGTTCGCGGCGATGCTATGGTCTACTCGGACGGGATTCGAGGCGCTGGCGCGGGGATCATCGGTACCCACAATGGCGCTGTGGACCGTCATCCTGCTTTTCTTCGGAGGGATGATCTTAGGGCCGGTCATCCAGAAGTATGCCTTCGGCGCCTTCTGGACCGGCTGGCCTGCCGGCCACGATCTGACCGACAATAAGACCGCGGTGGCGTTCATCGTCTGGGTCATCGCCCTTTGGCGCGTACGGCGACAGCGCGATCGACGCCTCGGTGCCGTGGTCGCCGCCGTTGTGCTGCTGGCGATCTTCCTTATCCCGCACAGCGTCCTCGGGTCGGAGATCGACTACACGCAGATGCCGGAGGGAACGGGCGGTCTGCCGTAATACGCAGGCTTCGTTGCGCGTTGGGAGAGGGCGCGCGCAAGGGCGGCTCCGCAGGAGCGTCGACCTCCCGAAGAATGTCCTTTGCGAAAGAGATGGCCGCGGCACGAGGGAACCTCTCACCGCGGCCGAGTTCGTTCAGATCACTTTTTCTTCGCGCAGTTTTTCGTAGAGCGTCGCGGCAACGTCGGCCGGTTCGCCTTCGAGTGTCTGGCAGGCCGTGCGCGCCGGCGGCGGCGTGACGCCGGTTACACGAGTCGGCGAATACGCGCCGACCGTTTCGAGATCGACGGCCAAGTCCGCGGCATTCCACATGTCGACCGGTGCGCTCTTCGCCTTGATTTTCCCTTTCAGTGACGGGAGTCGCGGCTCGTTGATCTCCTTGACGACACTGATCACGGTTGGGAACGGCACCGTGACGCGGTCAAAACCATCGTCGGTCATCCGCTGGACCGTCGCCTGTCCTCCGTCGATCGATTCGATCGCGCGGACGAACAGCGCCTGCGGCCAGCCCAGTCGGCCGGCGGTAGCGGCCGGGACGACGGAGCGGTCGGTGTCGACGGCGTTCTTGCCGAAGAGACACAAGTCGACGTCGCCGACCTTCTGGATTCCCGCCGCGAGAATCTTGGCCAATGCGGTGCCGTCGGAGGCCTCAAAGCCGGGATCGCACAGGTGGATCGCGCGGTCGACGCCGAGGGCAAGCGCATCGCGCAGACCGGAGACGGCGTCCTCGTTGCCGCAACTCATCACGGTAACGGTGCCCCCGTGTTTCTCTCTCAGACGCAGCCCTTCTTCGACCGCGTATTCATCGAATGGGTTCCTGCCGCCGGGTCCGTCCGGCAACACGACGCCATCCGTCTTGGTCACCCGTACGAGAGCGATTTCAGGAACCTGTTTGATACATACGACGATGTTCATGAGCCCCTCACTTCAGTGAACTATCCGATCAGAGTTGATTAATGTCGTTTGGGCGGCGGCGTGCCGGCGGCTTTCCGGGGACGCGTGCCCTTCTGTTTGCGGCCGCTCGGCGGGTGCGAACTCCGGTCCCCGGAATTGATCAGGGCACGAGCGTCCGCCATCACGTCTTTCAGAACATCCAGCCCCCGGAGCGCCTCGCGGGCGGCCTGTTGCTCCGCGTCCTTCTTGTTCGAACCCACGCCGCGGCCGATACACTTGCCGTCGGCATGGACGACGATCGTGAAGACCTTCTCGTGATCGGGCCCGCTCTCGTTCACCGTTTCGTAGCGCGGCATCCCCAGACCACGACCCTGCAGGTACTCCAGGAGTTCGCCCTTGAAATTGACCTCGAGAAGCGGCGCCTTCTCCTTCTCCAGTTCGCGAATCAGAACGCGCTCGATCAGATCGGTGGCGGTATCGATCCCGCCGTCGATGTAGACAGCACCGATGACCGCCTCGAAGACATCGGAGAGGATCGATCCCCGGCGGCGTCCACCGGCCTTGTCCTCTTCGGGGGACAGTTTGACATGCTGCCCCAGCCCTTCGCGGCGCGCCACCGCCGTCAGCGTCTTCAGGTTCACCAGCGACGCTTTGAGCTTGGTGAGCTGTCCTTCCGATTCATCGGGATAGGCGAGAAAAAGATGACGTGCCACGACCATCCCCAGCACGGAGTCGCCGAGGAACTCCAGGCGCTCATAGGTGGGATGTTCGGCGACGGAGTTGGCGTAGGAGCGGTGCGTCAGCGCGATTTCCAGGAGACGCGGATCCCGAAAACAGTAGCCCAGTATCGAACGCGGAGCATCCTCGCGCCCGGTACGGCGCCGAGCTGGGAACAGGCGGGAAAGCAGACCCATCGGCATCTGGTCCGGTTGTGCCTGGCGGCGTCCGGACGGTGGTCGGTTCGTTCGATCCGACCTGCCAACAGCCCCGCGAGAGAAACTATCTGCACCCTGCCGTTGCAGAGCGCAGATAGTATCTCCAGCGTCAGGAATCTGTCGGTCGTCGATCGGACATTTGTCTCACTCCGGTGCCGGCGCCCCGGGCAGCGTTGGAATCGAGCCTAAGCTCCGTTGCCGTCGTACGCACGAACCACGAGAGTAATGTTATGCCCCCCAAAACCAAACGAATTGGAAATCGCTACGCGGACCGGCCGCTCGACCGGCTTAAGCGCGGCGTAGTTCAGATCACACGTGGGCCCGGGATTATCGAGGTTGGTCGTCGCGTGAATCTTCCCAGTCTCAATCGACTTGATGCAGACCATCATCTCGACACCGCCGGCCGCGCCCAGCAGATGGCCGATCATCGACTTAGTCGAATTGCAGACCAATGTGTCGGCGTGGTCGGCGAATACCGTGCGGATGGCCTCGGTCTCGCAGATATCGCCCAGATCGGTTGCGGTGCCGTGGGTATTGATGTAATCCACGTCACCCGGTGTAATTTCCGCATCGGCAAGCGCCGCTTTCATGGCCCGGACCGCCCCTTCGCCGTGGGGCGCCGGTGCGGTGATGTGGTAGGCGTCGGCCGACATACCCGTGCCGAGAATCTCGGCCAGGATGGAGGCGCCTCTCTTGCGGGCATGCTCTACTGATTCGAGCACGAAGATGCCGGCCCCTTCCCCAATCACAAAACCGTCGCGATCTCTGTCAAAAGGACGGGAGGCGCGTTCGGGATCGTCGTTGCGGGTCGACATCGCGCGGGCCGAGCAGAAACCGGCCAGGGCACCCGGTGTGATGGGTGCCTCCGCGCCGCCGGAGATCATCAAATCGGCGTCGCCCCGTTCGATCAGCCGGCTCGCATCGGAGATCGCGTGCGCGGAGGAGGCACAGGCCGAGACGGTGGCGTAGTTGGGCCCCTTGAGACCAAAGCGCAACGACACCATCCCCGCACACATGTCGATGATCATCATGGGGATGAAGAAGGGCGACACCCGTCCCGGCCCATGGTTCAGCAACAGGGCGTGCTGTCTCTCGAAGGTGTCGATACCGCCGATGCCCGAACCGATTACAGCACCGCACCGGTTCAGATCCAGCTTCTCGAAGTCGAGGCCGGCATGTTCCACGGCCTGAGACGTCGCCGCCAGAGTGAACAACTCGGCCCGGTCCAGACGTCGCGCCTCCTTGCGATCGGCGGCGCTGAGCGGATCGAAATCCTTGACGGAGCAGGCGAATCGGGTGGCAAACTGGCTGGTATCAAACCCCTCGATGGCGGCCGCCCCCGAACGTCCTGCCATAAGGCCATCCCAGTACGTCTCGACCGACTGGCCGATCGGGGTAATCGCTCCCATGCCGGTCACCACAACGCGGTGACGCGGTCTGCCATTCCGATGGTTCCCGTCGACTGACATGATCCCTCGAATCACGTGGCCGGCATCGTCAGCCGGACATTCAACTGACCTTTTCTTC
>DATKYL010000371.1:0-9206 GCA_035528515.1 Acidobacteriota bacterium
AAATACAGGAATTCGCCGCTCTTGCTTGGCTCTTATTTCAGTGGTGTTGCTCACCACGCAGGCAGCTGACGCCCAGGTAATGACAAGAACTCACGACGTTCTTGAGAGAAATGTCGGCGTCGGATCATGGGGATTCGATACCGGATGGATCGGCGGCGAATTCGGTATTGGGGCTTACGTGCGTGCCCAATTCGGAGTTGGTGGTGACCTTCTGCTCGTTTCCGAGAACGGGACTGTATATCTTGATCTGCCTGCAAGTCAATTCTGGCTTACCGGGAAGAGCACTGGTAGTGAAGCTTCCATGAACTTCGGAGCTGAGGCTGGCGTCAGTTTGAAGCTGTGTATCTGGGGCTCGTGCTATGACATCTCAGTTCCATACATAGGATACCGTGATCTCTTGTTAAGCGACCGCGAGTATTGGACTCCATACTTCCCGACGACGAGGAAATTGCAGGACAGCTTTGAGAGATCTGAAATCATCTGTGTAGGACTCAACGTATATATCTTCTCAGGTTCCGCCTGTATCGAGGCCGCTGCCGGCTGTCAGCAGACGCTAACCCCATACTCCCTATCAACCGCAAAGGGTAGCTTCACATACGACGGCCAGAAGAGATCAGTGTCTATTACATGCCCGTCTCTCTCAGTTTCAGGAATTCGGAAGTACTGGGATTGGGATGGCACTGCCACAATCTCATTCTACGTAACCTTCAAAGTGTGTGCGATTGGTTTCTGTTATGACATCCCGATAGAAGTCGTCCACAACTTCCCCATCCCAATCGATCAATGGTTGGCGGCGCGCTTCGCTACAACCCCGGATCGTTCGGTTACCTTCTACCCCATCCCAGAGGTTAGCACACCGTCGGCCCCGCGGGTTTCGAAGACTACCGTGTGCCCAAGCGAAGAGTACACTGTTAGCTGGGATGCTGTTAGTAATGCTACGTATTACAAGCTCTACGAGAATGGCACAAAGATATATGAAGGAACATCGCGATCTCGCACTGTCAAGCACGGGTCCGGGAGCTACAAGTATCAAGTTGAAGCATGCAATCAATGGTGCGGCTGCAGCTCAAAGAGTGCTTATAGCCCTCAGGTCACTGTGATCCCTGTGCCGGGCACACCGCCGCCGCCGGCTGTGAGTAAGACAACTCCGTGTGCCAATGAATCGTACACTGTCAGTTGGGGTGCCGTTTCAGGTGCTACTTACTACAAACTCTACGAGAACGGGACGAAGGTCTACGAGGGATCTTCACGCTCAAAGGCGTTCACCCATTCGTCCGGTAGTTACACTTACCAGGTTGAGGCCTGTAATGAGTGTGGCTGCAGCGCCAAAAGCGGTAACAGTGCAACTGTGACGATCATGCAGAAACCGGGGACACCATCGCCGCCATCAGTAAGCAAGACGAATCCGTGTCCAAACGAGTCTTATACTGTCAGCTGGAGTGCCGTTTCAGGTGCTACTTACTACAAACTCTACGAGAATGGGACGAAGGTGTACGAGGGATCCTCCCGCTCAAAGGCTCTCGCCCATTCATCCGGGACCTACAGTTACCAAGTTGAGGCCTGCAACGACTGTGGTTGCAGTGCGAAGAGCGGTGCCAGCGCCCTCGTTACTGTAAGGTCCCTTCCTTGCACACCCATCGTATCTGTATCGGCATCTGCAATCTGTGTAGGGCAGACGTATACTGTCTCCTGGTCTTGGTGTGGCGATGTGACATTCTGTAGGATCTACGCGAACGGAACACTAGTGTATGAGGGACCACTTAAGTCAAAGACGTTCTCTCCTTCGTCGCCTGGAACGTATTGTTACAGAGTCATCTGCTGCAATGAATGCGGATGCGGCAGCTCGAGCCAGGAAATCTGTGTAACGGTGAAACAGAAACCAGCAGCGCCATCACCGCCGGTCGCCTCAAAGACTGCCCCGTGTCCGAATCAGTCATATACGGTGAGCTGGAGTGCGGTCAGTGGGGCCACGTCCTACAAGCTGTACGAGAACAGCACGAAAGTGTACGAGGGTGCTTCCCTCTCGCAAACCTTCAGCCATGCGTCTGGTAGCTATACTTATCAAGTTGAAGCCTGCAACGAGTGTGGCTGCAGCGCCAAGAGCGGCAATAGCTCTACGGTGACAATCAAACAGTTGCCAGCCACACCACCGGCACCGGTCGCCTCAAAGACTGCCCCGTGTCCGAATCAGTCATATACGGTGAGCTGGAGTGCGGTCAGTGGGGCCACGTCCTACAAGCTGTACGAGAACAGCACGAAAGTGTACGAGGGTGCTTCTCTCTCGCAAACCTTCAGCCATGCGTCTGGTAGCTATGCTTATCAGGTTGAGGCCTGCAACGAGTGTGGCTGCAGCGCCAAGAGCGGCAATAGCTCTACGGTGACAATCAAGCAGTTGCCGGCCACACCTTTGCTGCCTGTCGCTTCCAAGACTGCGCCCTGTCCCAACGAGTCATATACGGTCAGTTGGAGTGCGGTCAGCGGCGCCACGTCCTACAAACTGTACGAGAACGGGACGAAGGTGTACGAGGGTGCTTCTCTCTCGCAAACCTTCAGCCATGCGTCTGGTAGCTATACTTATCAAGTTGAAGCCTGCAACGAATGTGGCTGCAGTGCCAGGAGCGGCAATAGCTCTACGGTCGCTGTGCGGCAGATGCCTGGTACCCCGTCGATCAGTGCAAGTCCTGGGTCACCATTGTGTTCGGGGGAAACATCGACTTTGACGGCGTCAGCGACGGGTAGTCCGACGAGTTGGAATTGGAGTGCGACGTGCGGGACGATCGCGGGGTCAGGGTCATCGGTGACGTACACGGCGCCGTCGGTGACGGTATCGACGCAGTGTGTGGTGAGCGTGACGGCGACGAACGGGTGTGGGACATCGAGTGCGGGGACATATACATTTACGATCAATCCAGAGCCGGGGACGCCGACGATCAGTGCGAGTCCGTCATCGCCTTGGTGCGAGGGCGCGCCGGTGCAGTTGACGGCCACGGCGACGGGGAGTCCGACGAACTGGGCATGGACATCGAGTTGTGGGGGCACGTTCAATCCGGCCTCGGGGAATCCGACGACATGGACGCCGCCCGAGGTCTGCAATCCGACGCAGTGTCAGATCTCGGTGACGGCGACGAACTCATGTGGCACGTCGACTGCCGGCACGCTCTCAGGGACAGTGAATCCGAAGCCTGACACTCCGACAATTGCAGCGAGTCCTTCTTCTCCGTTGTGTGCGGGGGAGACTTCTCAGCTGACCGCTTTGGTGGCGTGTGGATCGCCGATCACGAGTTGGGCTTGGAGTGTGCCGTCAGGTTGTGGGACGATCAGCGGTATGGGGTCGACGGTGACGTACACGGCGCCGGCGGTGACGGCATCGAAGCAGTGCGTGGTGAGTGTGACGGCGACGAACAGCTGCGGGACGTCGAGTGCCGGTACGTTAGAGCTTACGATCAATCCGGAGCCGGGTACCCCGACGATCAGTGCGAGTCCTGGGTCACCGTTGTGTTCGGGGGAAACATCGACTTTGACGGCGTCGGCGACGGGGAGTCCGACGAGTTGGAGTTGGAGTGTGACGTGCGGGACGATCGCGGGGTCAGGGTCATCGGTGACCTACACGGCGCCGACGGTGACGGCATCGACGCAGTGTGTGGTGAGCGTGACCGCGACGAACGGGTGTGGGACATTGAGTGCGGGAACGTATACGTTTACGATCAATCCGGAGCCAGGTACGCCGACGATCAGTGCGAATCCATCGTCGCCCTGGTGTGAGGGAGCGCCGGTGCAGTTGACGGCGACGGCGACGGGGAGTCCGACAAACTGGACGTGGACATCCAGTTGTGGGGGCACGTTCAGTCCGGACTTGGGCAATCCGACGACATGGACACCGCCAAGTGTAGATGGTCTAACCCCTTGCGACATTTCAGTGGAGGCCATAAACCCTTGCGCGAGTTGTGCCGCAACGATATCCGGAGATATTAATGATGCATCTGCATGTCTGACAAGAATAGAGATACACCCTCGGGTCATTGATCTCGGCATCGTACTGCCAGGCATGAAGGATTCTCTGCCGGTCGCGATCAGCGTTCCTCCGCTGCCTATCGGCCCCTATGAAATCGTGATTCAGGAGATAGGATACTCTTCACCAGGAATGAGCATGTTTCCAGATACAGCAGTCATGCTTAGCAGCCCTGACACTCTTCTTCGGTGGATAGCGTATGAGGCAAGCTCTTGTGAGCCATTCAGTGGATGGGTAAAGGTGTTTTCAAGTGCTAAGCAGAATCCCGTAGATTCGATTGAGGTTCGGGTCAATGGAGACTGTGTCCTTTTTGAGAAGGGTCTCGAGGCGCTCCTTAATCATGCATCGCTGACACCTCAGGACAGCACTTCTGTCGATGACAGAGGGAATGGGAACGGGCATTTAGACCTGGGTGATCTCATCGCAATGCTCAAGGGAGCAGACCCGGCCGCGATCCTGACGGTCCTAGGACTGAGTCGCCCGTCCGAGGATCAGGAGTAGATAGAAAGGGGCTTTTCATGCTGAGAAGGGTAGCAACTACCGGTGCAGCCCTCCTTGTGGCTGTTAGTGTGGCTTCGCTCTCGGGCTGCAGTAGTGATGGCAGTGGCGGGGGAACAACCTACAAATACAGGCTTACCCTGACTGCGCCCGAAACGACAGCAATTGGCGGGATCATCTTTGCTTTTGAGGATGATGCGAACCGTGTTCAGGAGGATCGCCTGAAACTGATCTATGCTTGCGATGGGTTTCCGGTATGGAAGTGCACCGCCGAGGGTAGTCCACCGACGTGGCGAGTTGTGCTCCTACAAAAACGTGGGACGACAGCCTTGGGAGAGGAGTTGTTCGAGATAACGACAGATGAGGCTCTGAACATCGACTACATTGTAGTCGAGCAGGTCTGTGACACGACCGGGACCGCGATAGACGCAGAGGATGTCATCATGGCCATCGAGCCAGTGTCGTAGCAGCTTGGCGGCATCTTGCGATCGTGGGATTAACTGCTCCGGGTACCAGGTGTCCAAGTGCAGTGTTGCTCCTATCTTTGGTGTTGGCTGTATTTCTTCCCCTTGCCCTCCCCACCCCCTTGTATTAGACTCGATTTCATAGGTGGGCCTTGGCCCAATCGATCCGGTCCCTTTTTCCCGGAAGGGTGGCATGGCGAGGATGCCCCGGACATGAACGACGAGATCGAACGGCTCCGCGCCGAAAACGCGCGTCTGCGCGAGCAGTTGGAGCTGAACCGGACCGCCTACGACTACCTGGTCCGGCTCGCGCACCACTTTTCGGGCGAAGAGGAGGTTGCCTTCGATTCGCCCGAGCAGATTCGGGCCTTCTGCGAGCGGATTAAGCGCTCGGTCGGGATCCTGGTCCGGGAATTCAAGGAACTGCTCTCGGGCCGCAAGAAGATCCAGCGCGACTGGTCGCTTTACACCTCGACCGCCCCGGCGGGCGGGGTCAGCGAAGGGACCGCATTTATCCGCAGCGGCGATATCCACGGCGATCTGGGCCGCTACCTGTTCGACTGGAAGTCGGAAACCGTCAACGATCAGGTCTCGCGGAGCCTGATGGACGCCATCGACGAGCTGAAGCACCATCAACTGGCCCTGATGGCCGGGTACGAGCGATGTGTCCGGGAAGGTTGCCTCGCGGTGTTGGAAGAGGTTGCGCCGGAGGCGGTTGATGCAGAGCTTGCGGGGGGCGCCGCGAGCGAGTCGGCCCAAAGTTGGCGGCGCTGGCTTCCCTGGCGGCCGTTTGTCCTCTGGGGCCGTTTCCGGGAACGCTACGGCAGCATTACCGGCGAGGATGACCGCTGGTTCCAGGCGCGTTTCCTGCCGTATTTCCGGCAGGGTTACAAGGAGTACATGTGGGCGAAAAAAGAGGCGGAGTCGGCGGGGGAGAAACCGCCCTCCGGCAAAGAGGGATCACCTCCGGAGGCCAACGGATGAGCATACTATTTGCTCGGCCGGTCGTCGCGCGGACGATCGTCGGGCTCTTCCTGATCGCGATGATTGCGGCCGGGACCGGCTGCGGCTGGATCTTCGGCAAGCAGAAGAAACCGATGAAAATCGAGATAATCTTCATCGGCAGCGATTCGCTGAACTTCGACGGCAACCAGTTCCAGGCGGTGCAGGTGAAGGCGTTCGTGCTGAAGCGCGCCGAGCGTTTCTGGGCCGCCGACGTGCGCGCCTTTTTCGACCCCGGGTACGATCCGGGCTTCATGACCGAATTCGGCAAAGACACGCTCGGATCGGTGACCGCGATCGTCGCCCCCGAGGAGATGACACGACCGCTGACGATTGAGATACCCTTTATCCGCGCGCGTGATGAGAAACCGATCTTCGCGGTGATCGCCAACTTCGCCCAGCCGCCGCGCGGGGAGAATCGCGAGCGGTTGGCGTTCGACTTGAAGAAGAAGACGCGGCAGACGGTCCGGGTGGATCTGGGGACCAATTGGGTCGCGCGGGGATCGAAGTAGTCCGGAAATGCAAGGGTGTGCCGGGCCGCCGGTCCGGGAGAGGATGAGCATCGATGCCGCAATCACATAAGATTCTGTGGAGTGAAGGGTTGTTCCTGACCCAGCATCACTTCCAGCAGTTCGACGCCTGGCATGAGGGCGACCGCGATTTCCAGAGGCGGGTGACGATTCCGTTCGCGTGGGGCGCGTCGCATCTGGTCATCGACGCCGAGGCGGTGGCCAACCGGCATTTCGCCCTGACCGAGTTCGAGGGGATCTTCCCCGACGGGACCTCGGTGCGGGCGCCGGCGATCGACGATCCGCCGCCGTCGCGCTCGTTCGATGAGTTTTTCGAGGCGACCGCCAAGGCGCTCTCGGTTTATCTCGGGTTGCCGCGGCTGCGTCCCGGTTCGCCGGGGACGCGGATGGACGACGAGGACACCCGCACGCCGACCCGTTTCCAACGCGCCTTCGCGACCGTGCCCGATGAGAACACCGGCGAGAGCGAGCGGGAGGTCCCGTACGCGCAGAAACGGCTGGTCGTTCTGTTCTCCGGTGAAGACCTCGAGGGGTATGACACGTTGAAGGTGGCCGAGATCGCCCGCAACCCGGAGGGTGTGGCGCAGTTGCGTCCGTCGTACATCGCGCCGTCGCTGGCGGTGTCGGCCTCAGCATATCTGACCGGGCAGTTGCGCGGTGTCCTCGAGACTGCCTCGGCCAAGTCGGAATCCCTGGCCGAACAGGTGCGCCAGCGGACCCCGACTTTGACCGAGTTCTCCACCGCCGATCTGCCGAATTTCCTCAAGTTGCATACGATCAACGCCTACATCCCGGGGTTGGCGCATTGGCACAGCTACCCGCGGATTCATCCGGTGCATCTGTTCGAGGGCTTGTCGCAGTTCGCCGGCCACCTGTGCAGTTTCAAAGTCGGGGCGCATCCGCGCAGTCTGCCGACCTACCGCCACGACGATCTCGAGAGTTCCTTCGCGCCGCTGATCGCAACGCTGCGCGAACTGTTAGAGGCGGTGGTCGAGGCGCACTTCGTGAAGATACCGATGGAACGCGTCGCCGAGTCGCAGTTCGACGGGACGATTGCCGACGTCGCGCTGTGCGATACGGCCGACTTCTATCTCGGTGTACAGGCGTCGATTTCCGAAAGCCGGTTAGCTTCCGAGTTTCCCAAACACGCCAAAGTGATTTCCCCCGACAAGATGCCGCGTCTGGTAGGCGGCAATCTCCCGGGGGCGAATTTGATCTTTGTGCAGTTGCCGCCGGCGTCGATTCCCCGCCGGGCGGGCATGGTCTATTTCAAGATCGATCAGCGCGGCGACCGGTGGGATTTCGTCCGGAAGGCGGGGCAGATTGCCGTGTACGCGCCGCCGGCGGAATTCCCGGAGTGGTCGGTCGAGTGTGTCGCGGTGGAACGATAACGAGGCCACGTGCGACCGCCGCCGCCGGCTGCGGCGGGCGGGTCGGGCGCGGGAGTGACGGATGAATGGAAAAGCGAATGCCTGGTCCGGCGCGCTGACGCGCGCGTGCCGTCGGGGATTCTCCCTGATACTCAACCTCCAGACCGGGGCCGACTTCGGCGACCCGGTCGGTCTGCGGCAACGGATCGCGGAGATGTTCGCCGCCCTCGAGCGGGAGACGCGCGGCGCGGGTGTTCCGGTCGAGCAGATTCTGTCCGCGCGCTTCGCGTTGACCGCGTTCATCGATGAAGCGATCAACCGCTCCGACTGGCCCGGCCGGGCGGCTTGGTCGAATCGTCCCTTATCCCTGGAATACTTCAACACCAATCGCGCCGGGGATGAGTTCTTCGATCGTCTGGAGGCGTTGCGGGCCCGCCCGGAGGCGCACGGCGATCTGCTCGAAGTCTATCACACCTGTCTGGCGCTGGGTTTCGAGGGGAAGTACGCGCTGGCCGATCCGCGCCGGTTGCAGGAGTTGATCGAAGCGACGGCGCGCGACGTCGACCGGTTGCGCGGTTCCGTCGGCGGCCTGTCGCCGCACTGGCAGGCCCCCGAGCAGGCGTTCGAACGGTTCCGCAACGAAGTGCCGTTGTGGGTTTTCTCGGCGGTATTGTTGGCCGCGGTCTTTGTGGCGTTCGTTGTGTTCCGGTATTTGGGAACTTCACAGGCGCGTGATCTGGCGGAGAGCCTGTCGCGGGCGCTCTGATGATCGTCATCGGATAAGAGGTTGATTCCGTGCTGGGTATCCTGCTCCCGCTTCTGAAGTCGAAGCTCGCCGCCTTCGGCGCGGTGATCGTCATCATTCTGGTGATCGTCATCGGCGGGCCGATGATCCTCGGCCAGGAGTGGCGTCTCTGGTGCTATCTCGCCGCGGCGATCATACTCGTCATCTTCCTCATCTATCTGGCGGTGAAGGCGTGGCGCGCGCGCAAGAACGCACGGCTCTTAGAGGGGTTCCTCTCGAAGCAGGGCGACGATCAGATGCTCGCGGCGCAGCCCGACGTCAAAGATGAACTCGCGGCGATCAAGGAAAAACTCGACAGCGCGGTGGGGCTTCTGAAGCGCGCCCGTATCGCCAAGGGGCGGCGCGGCGCCGATGCGCTGCACGTTCTCCCGTGGTACATGATCATCGGACCATCGGCGGCGGGTAAGTCGACGATGCTGCGCAACTCGGGGCTGAATTTCCCTGCGGTCGACGCGGCCGGGGCGGATGCCGGCCGGCTCAAGGGACTCGGCGGCACGCGCAACTGCGACTGGTGGTTCTCGAGCGAAG
>DATKYL010000372.1:0-10285 GCA_035528515.1 Acidobacteriota bacterium
ACCACGATCACCGTGACCATCCAGCCGTGCACATAACCCAGGGCGACGAGGCTGATGAGGGCGGTGGAGGCGAGAATCTTGTCGGCGAGGGGGTCCATGAATTTGCCGAAACCGGTGACGCGGCCGCTCTTGCGGGCGAAGTACCCGTCGCCCAGATCGGTCAGGGCGGCGACGACGAAGACGATCAGGCTGGCGAGCTTGGCCCGGGTGTCGTCGATCAAGATCAGCGCCATAAAGACCGGCGAGAGCGCGATACGCGAGAGCGTCAGTTTGTTCGCAAGATTCATGGGTCGGCCGGGATCACGGTTTTGCGAGACGCGCGTTGGATGTTACCCCACGCGACGGCGCATGTCAATGCAGGGCTGGGTGTCTCCGTACTTCCCTGCCCTGCGTTTTGCCCCGGACGGATTCGGCAATCGCCTTGACAGAACGCCGGCGCGCCTTCACCATGCATTGCGATGAATCAGCCGTCCTCTTCAGAGCCGCGATTCGACTGGCAGACGGAGCAGACCGGGCAGAAACGTGACCTGTCACGGTTCACGACCGAGCTGGGGCGCGTTCTGGTGCTGCGCGGCTCATCGGCGTCGGCCAAGAAAACGGCGGCACGCGTACGGGAGCGCTGGGAGAACCTGGTCCGGCGTATCGAGGGACGTTGGGCGCGGGGACGTGAGGGGTGGGACCGGCTGACAGAATGGATCGAGCGCCTGCAGAGTGAGCGGACGCTGCTCGACGGGCTGGTCGCCTACGATGAGCGTCTCGAAGCGGCACCTGATATCGAGACGATTCTGGAAGCGACATTGCAGGTCGTCACGGTGGCGGTGCCCGGCGACGGTGCGATGGTGGATTTGCTGGATTTGGGCGGGCAATCGCGGCAGGTGGTGACCGAGCGTCGTCGGGGACGCAAGTGGCCGGCAGTGGGCGACCGGGATCTGGCACGGCGGCTGGCGGCAGGTGCGGGTGAGGGAACCCGCATTGTGATCGAAGGGCGCCCGGTGGGTGCGGCGCCCCGGGATCAGGGCCGTGCGGCGCACTGGCTGGCGGTGGGGGTGATCCACGAGGGGGCTGCCTATGGTGCCATCGTCGTTGGACGGCGGGCGACCGACGACGGGTTCACCGATGCCAATGTCACCGCGCTCGCGCGTATCGCGCGGCGGCTGGGACGGGCCCTGGCCGCACGTGTCGGTGTTGGGGTACGCCCTGTTCTCGGTGCCGGCCCGAAACCGGACGGGTTCGAACACCTGTGGGGCGAGTCGCCGGCCTTTCGGCGGGCGCTGGCGATGGCGGCGCGTTTCGCGCTCTCCGACAGCCCGGTCGTGATCGAGGGGGAGTTGGGGACCGGGCGGGAGACGCTGGCGCGGGCGATGCACAGCCGTTCACCGCGCGCGAGTCATCCGTTCGTGGTCTTTCGCGGCACGGATCTTCCCGAGGATATTGTCGCCCGCCAGATGTTCGGGGTGGTGGATCACGCGGCCGACGGGACGGTGAGCGAGCATCCCGGCGATCTCGATCTGGCGGAAGGCGGGACGTTGTACATCGACGAGCTGGCCGATCTCGATCTGGTCGCGCAGGTGCGTCTGGTGCGCCTGCTCAATGAGGGAACGTTCGAACGCATCGGTGAGCGCCGCGAACGGACCGCCGGCGTGCGTCTGGTCGCCGCTACCGCGGTGAACCTGGAGGAAGCGGTGGCGCGGGGGCGGGTACGCGAGGATTTGTACTATCAGATCACCGGTGCCCGGATCACGTTGCCGCCGTTGCGTGAACGGGCCGGCGACATCGCCGAGTTGGCGCGCCGGTTTGCGATCGCCTACGGTACCAAAGCGGGGAAGACGGTTGAAGGGATCGATTCCGAGGCGGCACGTGTTCTGGCGGCCGCGCGATTTCCGGGGAACGTGCAACAACTGGCGCACGTGATCGAACGTGCGGTATATCTGGCGGGCGGTTCTTTGGTCGGGGCGGCGGATTTGCCGGGCGAGGTCGGTGCGCCGGTGGTGGCCGCGCCGGTCGACGCGACCGGTTGGGTGGAACAAGCGGCGACGGCGATTCGTCAGGCGCTGGCGGCGGGAAGTGCGGGCGACTATCAGGCGTTTCGTCGCGCGCGCCGGCAGGGAGAGCAAGCGGTTGAGGGCGCGTTTACCGCCGCCGTACACAAAGCGGTGGGCCGTCACCCGTCGCGTGCGGCCGAACATTGTCGCATTCACCGCGCGCAATGGTGGCGGCTGGTGCGGTCGCGCGGTGGAGCGGATCGAGCGGCGGACGCGGGCGACGAGACCAATCGTATCCGCAATGACAAAAGGTGACGCTGTTTTGTAACAGGCGTCTCATAATCGTTTCATTTCATTTGTCCTATTGTACCAACCGCATTTGAACCCTCTTCGTTAGTTTCGTAACACTACTGTTACTCCTTCTCGAAAATCGGTCGATTTTTGCTAAAAAAAACTTGCCAGGTTGCCGATCCAAGGGTTTGCTGTGACGGTCGTCGCTGGTAAGTGGCGATACGGCAATGAGATTGGCAAATCGGTACCGCCCGGTGGCGGATGCCGGGGAGCCGGGCAGAGCGAAGACTGATGAATCAGGTCCAGGTAAGCGACACGATCTACGGAGCGGGGTTTGAGGTGGCCGGTCAGCTCGACCGGGGTGCCGCGCCCGACGGGATCGGTGCCGCCCGGGCCTTGGCGGCGGCGCTGGAGCGGCGCGCGTTGGCGGTGGAGGCGGTCGCCGATCCGGGCGGGCTGGAGAGTCCGTTTCTGATGAGTGTCGGCGGTCATGACGGGATCGTCGTGGCGGTCGCCGGCGACGAGTCGGCGCTCGAGATGGGCGGACTGTTGCGTCGCCACCACTGGCAGAGAGTTCATCTGTTCACATTCGCCCGTCAGGCGCTGGGAATCAAGACGATTTCGGCCTGAGGACGGCCGCTCAGTGAGTGAATAAGTCGTGTTTTTGTTTCAAGGTTCAGCCTGTTAAACCGACACAAACACTAAGTCCTTCGAAGGAGGTGAACACGCATGCCGGTCAAGAGGAAAACAACCCGTAAGACGACGCGCAAGGCGACCACACGCACGACGACAGCTCGGAAGACCACGCGTCGGAAACCCGCTGCCAGAAAGGCGACGGTTCGGAAGACCACGCGCCGGAAACCGGCCGTCAAGAAAGCGACGGCTCGGAAGACCACGCGTCGGAAACCGGCCCGTAAGGCCGCCGCGCGCAAGACCACGGCTCGGAAGGCAACGGTCCGCAAGACCACGCGCCGGAAACCCGCTGCCAAGAAGGCGACGGCCCGGAAGACCACGCGTCGGAAACCCGCCGCCAAAAAGGCGACGACCCGGAAGACCACGCGTCGGAAAACCGCCCGCAAGACCACCGCGCGTAAGACCACGCGCCGGGCCGCGGCTCCGAAAGCAGGGGCTCGCAAGGTGTCGCGCCGCAAACCCGCCCGCAAGGCGGCCACGCGTCGCAAACGGACGACCATGATGTAGATCGTCTGTGCGTCTTCGGACTGCATCTTCGGACCGCGTCCTCAGACGCAGTACCATTAAAGGCCGGCCGGTGGCAACACCGACCGGCCTTTTGCTATGGGGGAAACCCCACATTGCCCGCCCGCGGACGAGAGTGCCCCGTGTTTCAGGACATGCGTTACAGGTTGTATCAGGACATCCGTTACACGTCGCAGAAGGTATGCCCCGGATGTGGGTGGCCGCGATCTGTGATCGCGGTTTGCCAGAGCCGTTTCCGCGACTCCCTGCGCTCGCGCATCACCTCGCTTGCAGGACGGGATGGGTGTTGTGGTGTCGCCCAACCCGGGTACCCGCCTGACATTGTCCCGCTTCGCGGGACCGCGATCACAGATCGCGGCCACACAGCCGTGTAGATGTCGTGGTCAGATACGAATCGACGGTGATGCCCGGTCAGGTGTCGTCGTCGGGTGTCGGCTGGGGATGAGCGGCAAAGAACTGCTGAAGCAGGGTCTCGTGTTTCTTGAGACAGGCGTCGACCTCGGAGCGGGGGAACTTCTCTTTGAGGAGGGCCAGGTCGCGGGCGATGTTGCCCGCTGCGATTTGAGTGTAGGCTGGTGCGCTCCCGGTAAAGACCGCCCAAGCGGCGAGGTGAGCACCCAAGGCATCACAAACGTTCGCGAGTACGTCGGTTCTTTGCCCGATCGTGCGTAGCGTATTGCCGAGGTTGTTCTGGGTTGTGGCCCATTGGAGGGGGACGCGCTCGCGGGTGCGTTCTTTGAGGGCTTGTTTGAAGGCGGTGACCGCTTCTTCGAGGCGGGCGGTGCCCGGCTCGCGCTCCCCGAGTGACCTAAGCGCATTGCCGAGGTTGTTCTGGGTCATGGCCCAGTCGAGGGGGACGCGCTCGCGGGTGTACTCTTCCAGGGCTTCTTTGTAGGCGGTGACCGCTTCTTCGAGGCGGTCGGTGCCCGACTCGCGCTCCCCGAGAGTCTGGAGCGCATTGCCGAGGTTGTTCTGGGTTGCGGCCCATTGGAGGGGGACGCGTTCGCGGGTCCAGACCTTTAGGATCTCGCGGTACAGCCCGACTGCCTCATTCAGTGGTTCATCGTGCCCGCTCTGTTCTCCCAGGATCGATAGAGAGTTCGCGAGTATGCCACTCACCCGCGCATAGGATTCCGAGTCCCAGCCGTGGGTGGCATCAGCGCCCTTCAAAAGACTGCGCACCTGATTCGTGAACGGCACAAGCCAGTCGGCAATGAACTGACCTGTCTGGTCGATGTACAGATCACCTGCCGTGACCACGAGGAGGCGCAGGACATCCCGGAGCTCTTCCCAGAAGATGGCGGGCAGTTCGAACTCCTGGGGCTGACAGAGGTTTTCCGCCCGCCGTTCGTGCCCGCCCGATGTCGTCCAATAGAGTCGTGAAGCCCTCTGCCCTTCACTCGTCAGAACCCGGCCCCAGATGAGAACGTCGGCCCCCGCTTGCTCGAGAAGCGACCGAGCCCTCTCATGGCCCCGCTGGGCAACTTCCTCCAGATCGCCCCCCGTGACCGTGATATACCGATCAAAGCGGAGGATCTGTACACCCTCAAGATCCTGAAGGGCATCAGCGATCAGTTCCCGATGCTCACCCAGGGAATCGTTTTCGAGGTTGGCGATAGCGACTGCAAAGCGATCCGGGTCGGCGTCGGGGAGCGGTTGCGTCTCCAACCACTCGACGATCTGCGAGACGCCCGGAAGGCGGTTCACGTGCTCCCAATACCACCAGACAAGACCCGCCGCTATCACTACTGGCAGCGCGACCTTCGCCCAGCGCGGCAGATGCCGGTTCAACCATTTGATGGCATCTGCTACAGGATTGAGGGTGACGTCGTCCGGAGACATGCGCACACTCCGATAATTGGGCTCGAGCGTCTTGATCGAACAGACTGAAGTTAGATAAAGTCCTCTGCCCCGACAAGTGTTGGGATTTCGGGAATAGAGTACGGGGCGCGGGTCTCTAGACCCACGCCCCGATCATCAAGCTTTCCTGGGAATTACCCGCCGGCGGTCGTCGCCGTCCTCTCGGCCGTCGGCACTTCGGCACCGGAACGGAGTATGTCCGCGCACCGGACGCGATTCCGAATACGAGGGCGACGGCGATCCACAGAGTGATCGTGCGGGCAGACCGCGCGTGCCGGAGCCCCGGCCGACCGGTGGATGGGTGGTGCATGGCGGGAAGGTAGGTTGGCGTGGTCGGGATTTCAACAGATCTGTGCCCGCCACCCCGCCGTAGCGGCGATCCTTGTGATCGCCCGGGCGGGGTGGGCGAATACAAGATTCGCCCCTGCAGTTCACAGCAATTGTAGGTCTGTCTACCCGCCGACGGCGATCATCGTCGGGCGGCCGCGGAAGGTGGGGTCGTCGAGACGGTGTGCGGCGGGTTTGGTTTGCCAGCAGGATGTCAGGGCGGTGAGGATGGTTGCGTCGTCGGCGCCGGTGCGCAGGAGTGTCTTCAGATCGAGGAGGGTTTCGGCGAAGAGGCAGTTGGCGATGCGTCCGTCGGCGGTGAGACGAATCCGCGTGCAGGCGTCGCAGAACTTGTGGGTCATGGTTGAGATGAAACCGACACGTCCGGGACGGTCGGTCAGCGCCCACAGCTTGGCGGGTGCGGTCGGGTCGTCGCGGTCGATCGGTTCGAGGGGGAAGCCGAGGCGTGCGCGGATTTCCGTTTCGGGGACCAACCAATCGCGCGCGTAGGCGACGTCGGCGGTCGGCATGAACTCGATGAAACGGACATGCACCTTGGGGTTCTCGCAGTACGCCAGGAAATCGCCGACCTCATCATCGTTGATCCCGCGCATCACGACCACATTCAGTTTCAGGCGCTTGATCTGCGGATGCGCCAATGCGGCGTCGATCGCCCGCAGGACGCGTCCCAGACCGCGGCGTCGGGCGATCCGGTAGAACCGGTCGCGGCGCAATGTGTCGCAACTGATGTTGACCGAACGGAGCCCGGCATCGGTTGCGGCGTCGAGCTGCGATTCGAGATGCCAGCCGTTGGTTGTCAGGGCGACGGTGTCAATCCCGTCGGTGGCGAGCGCGTCGCGCATCAGATCGGGCAGTCCGGGACGCAGAAGCGGCTCGCCGCCGGTGAAACGGACTTTGCATACGCCGAGACGTGCGAACAGGGGAAGCAGGCGGCGGATTTCCGTGTCGGTGAGTCCGTCGGCGGGCGGGCTGCCGCTATGATCCTCATCCGACGTGCAGTAGAGGCAGCGTAGATTGCAGCGACCGGTGATGGAGATCCGCAGGTACCGCGGCCGCCGGCCCAGGCGATCCGGGCAATCGATGTCAGTGGGTTGTGTCATGACGGAGCAAACAAATGCCGACTGCGGGGCGCGCGTAGTCTGGCCTGACAGTCGGCTTGCTTCGTGCTCTTTTCTCCTTTGCCAATCACGGGCAGGCCGGGCGGTTGCCCTCCCGACCGTCGCGTCCCCGACGACCACGGGGGCCGGCGGGGTTCGGAGTTGTCATACAGAAAATCAGCCGGGCAGCTTCGCCAGACAAGCGATTTGTGGCCCCGGGGAGGACGTCCCCTCGCGGTAAGGAGTGTCTCAGCGGCGTTCGAGATCCAGCAGGAACTGCTTGCGCCACAGGCCGCCGCCGTAGCCGCCGAGTTTGCCGCTCTTGTTGACCACCCGGTGGCAGGGGATCAAAATCGCGATCCGGTTCTGCCCGTTCGCGGTTCCGACCGCACGGCAGGCGCCCGGATGTCCGACATCGCGGGCCAGTGTCTCATACGACAGAGTGTCACCGTACGGGATGCGCGTGAGCCGTTCCCACACGGCGTGCTGAAATGGTGTGCCGGGGTAGTCCAGTCGCACGGTGAAGCGGCGCCGTTTCCCGGCGAAGTATTCGGCGAGTTCGGTCGTCACGCGCTTGAGATGATCGTTGTTTCCCGGGATGACCGGGCGGCCGAAGCGTTGGCGCAGGGTCGCCGCTTGTTTCTCGAGGGCGCGGCGGTCGGTGAATTCGAGAAAGCAGAGCGCCTCGGCGGTGGCACAGGCGAGCATCGGTCCGAGCGGGCTCTCGATCATCCGCGTGAGCAGGCAGTCGTTGCGACTGCCTCTTCCCGGCGGTGCGCCGAACAGCCGCACGAACGCATCGCGAAATCCGCTTTGTGACTCAAATCCGTGATCGTAGCCGACGCCGGTGAGTTGATCGCCCGCGCGAATCTGATGCAGCGCCTGCCCGAGACGCAGGGCGCGGGCGTAAGCCTGGAAGGTCATGCCGTAATGGTCTTTGAACCAGCGACGGGCGCGGACCGGGTCGATTGTCATCGCGCGCAGATCCGCGTCGCTGAGACGGTCGGCGGGATTGCTCTCGACGCGCACCAGCAGCCGCTGCACCCAGTCGGGGGGACGGCCGTTGGTGTCGAGCGGGCGGCAGCGTTTGCAGGGGCGATACCCCGAGGCCAGCGCCTGCTGCGGCGATGGGAAGTACTCAACATTCTTCGCTAAGGGTTTGCGCGCCGGGCAGGAGGGGCGGCAGAAGATCCCGGTGGTCCTGACCGCGACATAGAAGATCCCGTCGTACGACGTGTCACGGCGACGCATGGCGCGGTCCATTTCGCGTGGTGACGGCTGCGTCTTCATGCGGGCAAGCTACGCCTGCGTGCGGAGTCGGTTCTACCGATTTTTGGACGGGGATGTGGGATTGTGGGGAGGAGGTTGCGCTTGTGTGGAGGTGGAGCACACGGGTCTGAAGACCCGTGGCACCAATGTGTTCGATGGGGCGCACCTACGGCTGCAGGATTTCCAGCGGGGCGAAGCGGACCATCAGGGTCTTGGTGAAGCCGCCGCGGAAGGCGACTTCGCAGGTGGTGCCGTCGCCGGCGCCGGAAATCGAGAGGACTTCGCCCTCGCCAAACTGGGGGTGGCGGACGATCGTCCCCGCTTGCAGCGCCTGGGCGATACCCTCGCGCTGGAAGTCGGACCCCGCGGCGCTGCGACGGGTGACGGCGCGGCCGCGGTTGCGGGTGTTCATGAAGCCTGTACGCCAGGTGCGTCCGGGGGCGTCATAGCCGATCCCGCCCGGTTCGAGTTCGGTTGCGGGGATGAGGTTTTCGATGTCGAGATACTCCTGCGGGATCTCCTCAATAAACCGCGACTTGATCGACGCAACCGGGCCGAAACGGCGCCGGGTGCGGGCGTAGGTGAGGAAGAGCCGCTCTTTCGCGCGCGTAGCGCCGACATAGAAGAGGCGCCGTTCTTCTTCGAGCGTTTCGGGCTTCTCCATTGAGCGCGAAAGCGGGAAGAGCCCTTCTTCGAGGCCGGTCATGAAGACGACCGGGAATTCGAGGCCCTTGGCGGCGTGGAGCGTCATGAGTGTCACCGCATCGGTCTGGGCATCGTACATGTCGATATCGGTGACAAGCGCCGCCTGTTCGAGGAAACCGGACAGTGAGGGTGCCTCGGCGGTCATTTCATACTCGGCCGTCGCTGCGACCAGTTCGGCGACGTTTTCTTCGCGGGTTTCGGCGATGACCGGATCATCGTCCCGCCAAGCCTCTTTCAGGTTGGTCGCCTCGATCAGATAGCGACACCAGTCAGCCAGATTCATCGTGGTGCGCGCGGTACGTAGATCGCCCAGAAGTTTTGAAAGCCGGGCGACCGCTTTGGCGGCGCGCGGACCGACCGCGGCGCCGACCGCCTCGGTATCGGTTAAGAAATCGATCCAGGAACGTCGCGCCTCCTGCCGGATGGCGTCGAGTTTCTCATACGAGGTCTCGCCGATGCCGCGACGGGGACGGTTGATGATGCGCTGCATTGCGACCGTGTCGTTGCCGTTGATCGTCAACTGAGCGTAGGCGAGAACATCCTTGATCTCGGCGCGCTGGTAGAACTTGGTGCCGCCGACCAGCACATACGGCACCGTCCGGCGCCGCAGTTCATCCTCGAAGATCCGCGATTGGGCGTTGGTGCGGTACAGAACGACACAGTCGCTGCCGGTGACACCGTCGCGCTCGCACAACAGGCGCACCTGCCCGACGACTATTTCGGCTTCGGTGCGATCGTCGGGGGTGAGGATGAGCGTGATCTTGTGGCCGGGGTGCTTGTCGGTCCAGAGTTTCTTCGGGTGCCGGTTCAGGTTGCCCGCCACGACCGCGTGTGCCGCTTCGAGAATGTTCGGGCGCGAACGGTAGTTTTGTTCGAGGCGGACTGTCTTCGCATCGGGGTAGCGGTCGGTGAAGGAGAGGATGTTACGGATGTCGGCGCCGCGCCAGGCATAGATCGACTGATCGTCGTCGCCGACCACGCAGACATTATTCTGCGGCGCGGCCAGAAGCGCGACCAGACGAGCTTGGGCGACGTTGGTGTCCTGGTATTCATCGACGAGAACAAACTCGAACCGTTCCTCCCAGCGCCGGCGCACGGTCTCGTTGTCCGCGAGCGTTGCCACCGTACGCAGGATGAGATCATCGAAATCAACCGCCCCGGCGGCGTCGAGTTGGCGCTGGTACTCGGCGTAAATCTCGGCGATCCGCTGTTCGAAATCATCCTTGGCTTCGTTGGCGTAGGCGTCGGGGTCCTGCAGGCGGTCCTTTGCGGCGGAGATCCGTTTTGCGACCGGGCCAGGCATGAAGGTGCGCGACGGCAGGTTGAGCGCGGCGATCACCCGCTTGATGAGGTTACGCGAGTCGCCGTCATCGTATATCGAGAAGTCGCGGGTCAGGCCGGCCGGTTCGTGCTCGAAGCGCAGGAAGCGGGCGGCAAACGAGTGGAAGGTCGAGACCCAGACCGCGTCGGCGGCCGGCCCGATCAGTTCGCGGACGCGGCGCTTCATCTCGCCCG
>DATKYL010000373.1:0-2736 GCA_035528515.1 Acidobacteriota bacterium
GCCGTAGTCGTCATCGGCGGGATTGCCTTCATTCTCCTGATGTAAGGTGCCCGCGAATCGCCCGGCGGGGCGCTTTTCCGGTGGAAGTCGGAAGACGCGGGCGGTATTATCAGTGTTCAACCAGTCCGGTGGGGCCCCCCATCGGCTGCGAACGTGCTTCAGAGAGCCTAAAACGGTACAATGGAGTCAGATGATGCAGATCGCCATGCGAGGCGCAACCGATATTGGCCAATTGCGTCGCGCGAATGAAGACAGTTTCGGGCTTTTTCCGCAGTGCAACACGGTCATCGTGTGCGACGGGATGGGAGGGCACGCCGCCGGGGAGGTTGCCTCCAACCGCGCGGTGGAAACCGTCGAGGCCTTCCTGTTGCGCGGCAACGGATTTCCCCCGCCGGGTCCGCCGGACGCGGAGCGAACGTCGATTCCTCCTGATGCCGCTGATTTGGTCTGGGCGATTCGTCTGGCGAACCGTCGTGTCTATCAAATCGCGCAATCGCAGCAGCAGATGATGGGTATGGGAACCACGCTGGTGGCGGTGCGGTTTTCCGGCGGCGCGGTGACGATTTGTCACGTGGGCGATTCGCGCGCCTACCGTTTTCGTGACGGACAGCTGGTCCCGGTCACTACGGATCACTCACTGGTCGCCGAGTTGCTGACCCGCAACGAAATCACTCCGGAGCAGGCGCGCACCTTTTCGGAGCGCAACATCATCACGCGGGCTCTGGGGACGCGTCCTTCCGTGGCGATCGACGTGCGTGTGGTGCCGGCGGCGACGGGAGACTGGTATATGTTGTGTTCCGACGGGCTGTGCGGGGTCATCGGCGATGAGCAAATCGCCACGGTTCTCGCCGCGCATCGTAATGATCCTGAGCAAGCGGTCCATGCTCTCATTGCGGCCGCCAATGATGCAGGCGGACCGGATAACGTCACCGTGGCGATTGCCGTCATCGTGGAGGCGAACGATGCCCGCGACACCGCGACCGAGAGAGAGACCGAGACAATTCCCGAGTCGTCCGAAGAAGCCGCCCAAACCGAAATCGCTTTCCTGGAAAAGCTGTTCCCTCCCACAGCGTCCTCCGAGAAGTCACCGGATGACGCCGCCACTGATCGCATTCCCATCATTCCGGCTGATTTACTGCCGAATGACAAGTAGAGGCCGGGAGCGCCGGTCCTTCAAAACGCCTCCACGCTACGTCGGGCGGATCTCGCCTCCGATCGATCTCAGTCTGCACTTGCCAAGGGATGCAGGTTCCGCGCACAGCGAAAACCGAGGTTGTAGTCCCTGAAGTTGCTGGGCAGGGCGTTGCGGAAGTAAACGCGGTTGCAGAACGGGCCGGAGTGCCAGCCGCCGCCGCGGAAGACGCGGAACTTGCCCTTTTCGGGGCCGGTGGGGTTGTCCACCGGCGCAACGGCGTAGTAATCGCCGTCGTAATAGTCGGCTACCCACTCGCTGACATTGCCTGACATGTCGTGCAGACCAAACCCGTTCGGCGGGTAGCTTCCCACCGGCACCGTGCCGGTGGCGACACCTTCGATCGTGTAATTCGCCGTCGATGAGTCGATCTCATCTCCTGTCGGGTAGCTCATGCCGACGAGTCCGCCGCGTCCGGCGTATTCCCACTCCGCCTCGGTCGGGAGCCGCATACCGCGCCATTCGGCGTATGCCTTCGCGTCGCCCCAACTTACGCCGACCACCGGATGGTTCTGGTAGTCAGGGCCGCTGTTGAACACACCCATCTCCCAGAATTCCGGGAGTTTGGCGCCGGTCGATTCGCAAAACTCGAAGTACTGCGCACTGGTGACTTCATATCGGTCAATGTAGAACGAATCGATACGAACCGTGTGCGCGGGACTGTAGTCGCCCTCACCGTCCTTGCCCATCACAAACTCGCCGCCGGGGATGAGAACGAGGTCATGCGTGCGTGGTGCGCTCGCGGTCACATCACCGGCCGTCTGCCGGTCGGCGCACGCCGCGAGCATTGCGGCGCCGCAGATTACCGTCATAAGGGATCGCAGTTTCATGCCGAGACTCCGTGGGATTCAGTGCCCACCGAAGGCGGGCCAATCAATCTCGGGGTATGGTCAGGCTTCTCGGGGAGATATGTCAAACCCTCGTGCGGTGGGACTGCCCCGCTACCCATCGGGAGGCGCCCGTACTGTCTTGAGCAACAGATGGTTACGCGGAGTCGGTGTGCGCCATCTCAGCTTGCGTTACCGGCTGCGGCCTGCCCGCGGATTGCTCTACCATGCTGATGATGAGCCGGCGGAACGGAGCGTAGAGACAGGGCTGCCCGCACTCGCCGAGGTCGGCCAGGGTGAGACAGTGTCGTTCGCAGGATTCTGTACCGGTCAGAATCGCGTCCGGGATCGGTTCGGTGATCAACGGGATAAGCTCGATGACCGGCACGACAAAGGTGGTGCCGCAGCCGGGACGGGTGTGATTGAAGTAGGCCACGCCCCCCTTAAGACCGGGGCCGATCACCTGCATACCCAGCGGACGAATATCGTCGCAGTCTCTGATCTGCTGCAGGGTGAGGCAGGCGCCGCACCCCGGGCACTGCTTGACCGTCATGCCCGTCATGGAATTGCCCCCTTTAGCACGTCTGACTGAATTATCGGACACTTCGAGGCGGGTATTGAGTTTCCCCGCTCCGGGCACCGGGGGCGGCCACGCGGCGGACCGGGCGGCGCCGCCCGGTCCGACCATGGGAGAATCCTGTTCGGGAACGATGCGGT
>DATKYL010000374.1:0-2253 GCA_035528515.1 Acidobacteriota bacterium
CTAAGAACTCCTTAACGACCTTGTAATTGACATCCGCCTCAAGGAGCGCCCGACGCACCTGTTTCATCGCGTCCTGGACGTTCTTCTCCGTAATCTTTCCCTGCCCGCGCAGGTTCTTGATCACGCCTTCGAGACGTTCGCTCAACTCGCCAAACACAGCAATACCTCATGCGATGGTTGTACAAAACCATCGCGCCGGAAGCCCCTGTAATCTCTGAATCACTGCATCGAGTCCGGAGGGCCTCCGGCAGAAACGCTAAGTATACGAAAGACTGGCCAGAAAGCAATCCCGTGCGATCCATCGACGATAGCGCGTCTCAGGGCGTAGCGGCAATAATCTCGTAATGCAATGTGATCTATTAACTTAGACCGGATGGCCGGGAGGGGGGAGGAAGGGGCGCTTTAGCCACTACCATTCTCCGGGTTTCACTATTATCCCGTGCCGGTCATGGATGGTAGCGGGAAACTGGCTTTGCGCGAGAACACCAACGCGAATTCGTCGTGATGGCCCTCCCTTGGCATATAGCGCTTTACCGGACTTCTTCTGAGGGTTTATGATCCCCACTGCCTTCCCAATCTGCTCCCGGACGATCCTGATTGGTGCAACAAGATCTGAATCGTTCGAGATTATAACTGCGATGTCGTATCGATCCAGGTAGGCGTCATTGAGCAGGTTCGTGGCGAGATTGACATCGGAGCCTTTCTCTTCTGTCCTCCAGACTCTGACAAAGCGAGGTCCACCCGGAGTGGGATTGACGAGCGGCATCATCGTCTGATGTGTCTTGAAATGGCCGAGGATGACCTCCAGATTAGGGATGGTCTCCAACGCGCGGACGTACATCTGCTGACGGATAGGCTTTTGAGGATCGTCGGGACGGGCGCTGACGATCGCCGTGAAGTACTTGTACCCAGCGAGGTCATACCCCGGTAGGAGCAATTCACACATTCTCGCGATGTTCAACCAGCGGTATCTCGTCCCCTTGACAGCTCCGTAGTAGAGGTTAAATCCATCGATGTAGACTCGCGTCTTCATCCTTCTGCACAAAAGCAGAAGCCGCCTTACGGCGGCCTCGCGGCCCGCACCGAAGCGCGGGGGGGATTAAACTTCACTAATAACTACGGCGGTAGGGCTCGATCTTTCAAGCATTTTTCTGCCGAGCCGCCAAGAAATGATCATATTCACCCGATTCCGGCAGGATCCGCCAATTGTCATGGCCTGACGTCGTTTTGGCGTTTCGGCGCCCATGCGCAACCCACCGCAAATACCTAACTGATTGAGAGTCTTTACAATGCCCCCCTCATCGATCCCGCGAGATCACCAGGTTGATTTCGGTGCCGACACGGAGTTCTTCGCCGGGGGTATGGGACTGCTCAATCACCGTCCCGGGGAGGAGCTTATCATCGAAACGCCGGTCGACGCGTCCGACCAGGAGATTGCGTTCGCGCAGGATCGCGCGCGCTTCCTCAATGTTTTTGCCGACCAGATTCGGACACCAAGCCCAGGTCTGTGCGGCCTCGTTCACCAGGAGATGCACGACGGTGCCGCGCGGCAGCCGTCCGCCCGCATCGGGAATCGTTCCGGCGACCGTGCCCACCGGCACGCTCGGATCATCGGCAGGGGCACGACCGCCGACAGTAAACCCGGCTTCGGTGAGAATCAGTTCGGCCTGGCGCACGGTGAAGCCGCGGACGCGCGGCACGGCAATCAACTCCGATCCGCGCGACACGACGACTTTGAACACGCGTCCGGTCTTGACCGGCGCGCCGGACTGCGGGCGTTGTTCGAGAATCGTACCGTCGGAGAACTCGGGCGAGAAACGGCGTTCGATAATCTCCATCGAGAGGTCGGCGTCGCTGAGAATCTCCTGGGCACCAGCGAGGTCGCGGCCAACCAGGTTCGGCGCGGCGAACTCGTCACCGTGCCGCGTCCACAGCGGCATCACGACCCAGTCGAAAAGCAGAAGCAGGGCGAAGAGGATGCAAAGGGGAATGACGACGATCTTGACGGGCAGACGGAACCAAGCGCGCCCCCACAGCTCCCGCCGGCGGTCCGTAAACGTCACGACGCCGACCGTCGCCGCAAACGAGCGGCGAAAACACCATCGAGACCATCGAAAGGTGGGTTGGAGACTACGTACCCTTCCGGCGAAACATAGTTCGCCGACACATAGGGCTGCGCGGACTCGAAGGCGAATTCCGAGTTGCCCTCAAGAAACGTGCTGACCACGTCCTCGTTTTCCTGCCGCGTCAGCG
>DATKYL010000375.1:0-5037 GCA_035528515.1 Acidobacteriota bacterium
TCCTCAACCAGCTCGCCGATCGCGTTGATCAGCTCGATCTCGTTCACTTGGGGGAACTTTCGCAGCACGAGGTCGGAATGGACCGATCCGCCGGCCTCATCCCGCTTGGCATACTCCGTGAGGACCTGCCACACCGCCTGTTTGAGATCGGGATTCGTCATCGCTCACTCTCACATCCAGAGATTACGGTCGAGATTGCGGTACTGGATCGCCTCGGCGATATGCTGCGGATGGATATCCATCGTGCCTTCGAGGTCGGCGATCGTCCGCGACACCTTCAGGATACGGTCGTACGCCCGCGCCGACAACCCCAACTTGGTGATGGCCCGGCGGAGGAGGTCGAGCGATTCGTGGCCGATCGGGCAGTAGCGGCGCACGTGCTTGGACTCCATGTGGGCGTTGCAGTGCATCCCCTTTTCACCGGCAAACCGCTCAGTCTGGCGCTGGCGCGCACTGTTGACCCGTTTGCGGATCGCCACCGACGGCTCCCCGGCCTCGTCCGACGACAACTCCTTGAAGTTGACCGCCGGGACCTCAATGTGGATGTCAATCCGGTCTAAGAGCGGTCCGGAGATCCGGGAACGGTACTTGGTGATCGCCTGCTGCGAGCACTGGCACTCATGCGTCTGCGAGCTGAAGAAGCCGCAGGGGCAGGGGTTCATCGCCCCGACCAGCATGAACCGCGCCGGGAAGGTGAGGGTCAGAATCGCGCGGGCGATCGTCACCTCCCCGTCCTCGATCGGCTGCCTGAGGACCTCGAGGACGTCCTTGTTGAACTCGGGAAGTTCGTCGAGGAAGAGGACGCCGTGATGCGCCAGCGAGACTTCACCCGGCCGCGGTGAGGTCCCGCCGCCGACCAGACCGGCGTTGGAGATCGTGTGGTGCGGCGAACGAAAAGGGCGGTTGGCGATCAGCGCCGCCCCGCGGGGGAGGTTGCCGGAGACCGAGTGAATCTTGGTCGTCTCGAGGGCCTCTTCCAGGGTCATGTCGGGGAGGATGGTCGGGAAACGGCGCGCCAGCATGGTCTTCCCCGACCCGGGCGGGCCGACCATGATCACATTGTGCCCCCCCGCCGCCGCCACCTCGAGCGCCCGCTTGCTGAGCTGCTGGCCTTTGACATCGGTGAAATCGACCGGGTAGGTGCGCGCTTCGCTGAAAACCTCGTCGATGTTGACTTCGTAGGGTTCGACCTTGTCACCGTTCTCGAGGAACGACACGGTCTCGGAGAGCGAGCCGACCGCATAGACATTCAGCCCCTGGGCGATCGCCGCTTCGCGCGCGTTCTGCTTCGGGACGATGAAGCCGGTCTTCCCTGCCGCCAGCGCCTTGAGAGCCATCGGCAGGACACCGTGAACCGGCTTGAGCGATCCGTCGAGGGAGAGTTCGCCGACCAGAACATACTCCGAAAAATCATCGCGCAGGATCTGGCCGGTCGCGGCCATGATCCCGACCGCAATCGGGAGATCGAACGCCGAACCTTCCTTACGGATATCCGCCGGGGCGAGATTGATCGTGACTTTCTTGTTCGGAAATAGAAAATCGGAATTCTTGATCGCGGCCTGGACCCGTTCGCGCGCCTCACGCACCGCCCCCTCGGGGAGCCCGACCGTCACGAACGACGGCAACTGCGGCGAGATGTCGGCCTCGACCTCCACCAAGTAGGCGTCGATCCCCATCACCGCCGATGAGATCACCTTCGCTAACATGGCGATACCTGCCGCGCCCCGCGACCCGCCCCCGAAACCCGGCGAAAAGTCTGATTCGATGCGCAGCAGGGGGGAATGTATGGCCGGGAGGGTGGGGAGACAATCACTTTCCGGGGTTGGGCCGGAATCGTGGTCGCGGCAAGGCGTTGGCGTTTAATGGGTTGGCCCACCGGGCGGGGGAAGGGCGACGGATGCACAAATCCGGCGGCCGCGCTGCTCCGTGATTATCGCCGATCAATCAGCTACGCGCGGTCGAACGGAGGACGCATCCGCCCTCAAAGAACGCCCTAATGGGGATTGTGACTATTCCGCAAACTAAGGATCGATGCAAGGAGATACCGGTGGTCTCTGCCGGTCGAGCCGCTGTATGACCGATTCCAGTGTCTCGCGCAGTTCCACGAACTCCGACTGCAATTCGGAGATTTGCCTTGAGACCGACTGGATTTGCGCGGTCAGCTTCTTGTTCTGCTTCTCGAAGACGTCGAGCAGGTCTTCGAGGTCCTCGACGTCGGCGTCGAGATCCTCAACCAGCAGGGCGAACTCCTCCTGCGGATCGGCCGGCTCGCGGGCACTCTTCTTCACGATTGCGACGCCTCCGGTTTGGGGAGTCTGAAGGCCCAGAGAAACGCATCGCGCATTGCCCGGAAACGCGAGCCTTCGGTCGGTGCGCCGAGGACGATGGTGGTGATGTCGTCGCCATCGGCGGATCGTGCGCGACCCGCGATGCACCATCCCGATTCGAGGATATACCCGGTCTTGGCACCGTCGAATTTCAGACTGGAGGCGAGCAGACGGTTCGTGTTCACCATTCGGTGCGCACGCTTGCGGCGGTCGAGCGAGCGAAACGTGTATTCACGTGTGGTCGCAATGTGGCGAATCAGGTGGTTGTCGAGCGCGGTGTTGACCAGGATCGCGCAATCATAGGCAGTCGCGATATTCAACTCCGACAGGCCGGTCGGCTCCACCACGTGAGTGGAATCCATGCCCAGGGCGCGCGCCAGGATATTCATGCGGGCGATGAAACGCTCATACGTCATCCCCGCCGAGCGCGACAACACCCGGGCGGCGCGGTTATCCGACGACATCAGCGCGGCATGCAGCGCGTCGCGCAGGGTCATCTGCTCCCCCTGCCGCAGCCGCGAGCGGCCCGATTCGCGGGCATCCTCGGCCGTGACCTCGACCACCGCATTGAGGTCGGCATCGGATTGGAGCAGGACCAGAGCGGTCAGCAGTTTGGTCAGTGAGGCGATCGGCCGGCGCACGTACGCGTTGCGGGCATAGACGATCTCCCCGGCCGCATTATCCACCACCAGCGCCGCCTGGCAGCGCATGCGCGGGCGGGCCTTGTTCTTCGGCACCCCGAGACTGTCGCGAACCTTCCAGTCCCCGTACGAGACCGGGACCGTCGCGATATGGTCAGTCCGGGTCGAGGGTGCCAGCGATAGTGCCCCCGCGAAGACGAGGAGGCCAAACGCCACGCCCCCGACCAGCAGCGACAATCGACGCCGTTTCAGCATACTTGGTTCCTGTGGGGAGGAGATGCCCCCCCTCCGCTTGCGACCGGGAAGTTAGGCGGCGGTCGAAAACCCGGCAAGCCCAATTATTCCGGTCGGTGGCCAGCCCGGGGTCGCGGCTGGGGGGCGGATTGCCGCCGTCCCGGCCGCTCTTTAATCTCCTGAAAACGGACCTTGCCACACCGGGGACACACCCACTTCCGCCGACCGTGATAGACCCGTTTCCGCTCAACCATCGCCCGCCGGCACTTGGAACACGTCACTGAAGGCCTCCAATAGATATTTCGGAGTTACAGGAGGCCCAGCCAGTCGCCGAGCAGGAATTCGAGACGGCCGATCAGGAGTGCCATGCGGGACATGACGGTATAGGCGAAGGTCGCCCCGAAGAAGATCATCATGAAGTAGCGGCCGCCGCGGGTGATCCCGCCCCAGATACCGGTGTGTTCCCGCGAGAAAACGAAGTAGGCAAGGGTGGCAATCACGCCGACGAGGATGACGATCCCGTTAATCGTCTGCGCCCCGGAAACGGTGGCGGTCATCTGGGTGAGAACACGTGCCTTCACCATCGCTGGCAGCGCCACCCCGGCGCCGGCGCCGACCACGATGGCGAGCGGAATCTGCGACCACCCTCCCAGCCGCCTGTAGAACCGCAGGAACATCGCCGCGCCGAGGAGCAACGGCACCGCCGCCCCCCACTCACCGGCGCCCAGCGGCGCAATCGCCTGCGGCAGGATGACCGAGCGGACCGTGACGACCAGCGAATACCCGAGCGTGAGCCCGACCAACAGGTGCTCGACCAGACGGTAGACCGGATTATCCCCGGCGAGAAACGAGTAGATCGCCAGGGTGAGGACCGCGGTTATCGTCAGCTCCAGACTCACAGTCGCTCCGAAATCCTACACCTCACGGCGTTTGCGGCGGCGATCACGCCACGCCTGCACATTTCCCCAAACCACCAGCAGCGCGATCAACCCGTGCGCGGCCGATTGCGCACTCATACCCCGGGTGCCGGCACCCGGCGCATTCAGAAGCTGTTCGTACTCGGCGGCTCCCCGGAATCCCGCCACGATTCCGGCCAACTGCCCGGCCTCGTAGTAGGGCAAGAACGATGTCACCATCACCGCCGAAAGCGCAGCAACGATCTCTTGCCCGTAGCGCGCCTGCGCGAATTCGACCCAATACGTCGGCATCGAACCGTCGGCAACCGAGATCACGAGGGCGATGTCGTCGTACGTCGCGACGCGACGCCCGAGCGGCAGCGTCTCGAGCGCATTCCCCTCATAGTCCGCAGCGAAAACACCGGCAATCGACTCACCCATTCCCAGGATCGCCGCGGTGTATTGCGGGCGGAAACCGAGGTAGATCCAATCGTCGCCGTAGCGTCGTCCGGCGGCAGCGGCGCGGCGGCCCAGCAGGTCGTACCCCGCCGCCGTTCCCTCGGAGAATAGCGCCAAGCCGACAACCGGAATGCCGCGCCGGAAGCAATGGTCGGTAATTGCCGCCCCCAGCGGCCCGACTTCGGGGAGACTCGACGCTTCGTGATCGAATGAGATCATGACCACCGATCCCGAGTCAAGCGCTTCGATCGCGTCGAAGACCTCTTGCGTCGACGGTGAGATCCCGATCGGCAGACCCGCTTTCAGAAGCAGCGCGCCGCCGACGGCGAGGGCGAGGAGAACGAAGACGGTCCGGCGCCCGATCACAGTCAACGTCCTCCCAGGTAGGTTCGTTCGACTCCGGCGATGACCTTGAGGGCGGTCGCCGCCATGCCCAGACCGATTCCGATCAGGATCGCGCGTTTGGCCGCGAGCGCCGGG
>DATKYL010000376.1:0-4189 GCA_035528515.1 Acidobacteriota bacterium
GACGGCACCGACTTCATGTGGGGCAACGAGGACAACGACATCATGGACGGCGGCATCGAGCTGGACCTGATGTTCGGGAACGAGAACGACGATACCATGCTCGGCAGCGCCGGCGGCGATCTCATGTTCGGCAATGACGGGGATGACTGCATGGACGGCGAGGACGACAACGACATCATGTTCGGCAACCTGGGCAACGACCGGGTGGATGGCGGCGCCGGCCGGGACCTGATGTTCGGGAATGGCAACGACGATACCATGCTTGGCAGCACCGGCCGCGATCTTATGTTCGGTAACGACGGGAATGACTGCATGGACGGCGACGGCGACAACGACTTCATGTTCGGCAACCTGGGTAACGATCGCATGTTCGGCGTGTCCGGGAACGACTTCATGTTCGGCAACGACGGGATTGACTGCATGGACGGCGGCACCGACACCGACTACATGTTCGGCAACGACGACGGCGACACCATGCTCGGCGGCGACCACACAGACTTCATGTTCGCCAACTTAGGCCATGACGTCATGGATGGCGACGGCGGCAGCGACTTCATGTTCGGCAACCGAGACAACGACACGATGTACGGGGGTACAGGCAACGACTTCATGTGGGGCAACCGGGGTGACGACGTGATGCACGGCGGTCCCGACTTCGACATCATGTTTGGCGGCTGGGGCGGCAACGACACAAAGTACGACCCGGGCACTACGAGCAGCGGCGCGGCATGCACTCCTTGTTCAGGCACAATCATCATCAGGAAGAACAGCATCAACGGGGACGGCACATTCAGTTACACGGGCTGCTGTGCCCCCGCGAGTAGCAAAGGGCTTCTTGGCTCTTTCACCATCACGACCACGGGCGGAACCGGAAGTCAGACGTTTTCCAACATCGGAGCCGGGAATTACACCGTGACCGAACTGGGACCGTTGTCGCCCTGGGTGTTTGTCACGATAACGTTCTCAGACCCTGACGGGGGAACAACCGTGAACGGTCAGACGGTGAACATTGATCTCGATCCCGGCGAGGTCGTCGAGTGCACCTTCGTCAACTTCACCTGTGCCCCTCCTCCTCCGGACATGATCGCCTGGTGGCCGCTGGATGAGCAAGTCGGAGCGACCGTGGTCACCGATATTGTCGGTGGTCACGATGGAACACCTTCCCCCGGCGGGCAGATCGGGAATCTGGATCCGCTGCTCGGACCCACCCCGGCAAGCCTGTGGCCTCCTGCAGGTGGAGGAACAGTCGCCGATGCACTCTATTTCTGGCACCAATACGACAATCGGTACGTCCAGGTACCCGGCGCTCCGTTCCAGTTCGCGGACGCTGATTTCTCAATCGATGCGTGGGTATTCATCACTCAATACAATGCAACGGACCTTCAGCCCATCGTTGAGAAAATGGAATACAGCGGAACGACGCCGAACAGAGGGTATCGGTTCTACTTGGAGAGCGGGGTCTTGACGTTCCAGGTCGCCGGCGCGTCGAGCAGTATCGCCTTTCAGGTGGACTTCGCGGATCAGCTCAGCCAGAATGTCTGGCATCACGTCGCGGCAACGTATGTCGGGACACAGCCATATCAAACCTGTGCACTCTACATAGACGGTGAGCTCAGACAATGGCAGAGTGCTATGTTGCCGGTTGGCGATCTCAGCAACAGTTCCGATCTGATCATCGGAGGCAGCGCATTGGGACCGGCCATAAACTACCTCAATATCGGGATTGACGAGCTGGAAATCTTCGAGCGCGTGCTCGCCTCCACCGAGGTCAAATCCATTTGGCAGGCAGACAGTCTCGGCAAGTGCCCGCCCGATACGACGTGCGACTGCGACTGCCACGCCGATCCACAGTGCGACAGCGTCACGAACGTGCTGGACGTCGTGCAGGCGGTTAACATCGCGTTCCGCGGGACCATGCCCACTCCCGACCCGAACCCGACGTGTCCGTATCTGCCGGCCGACGTGGATTGCAGCGGTTTCATTAACGTGATCGACGTGGTGAAGTTCGTCAACGTGGCGTTCCGTAGCGGTGATCCGGCAGTGAATTTCTGCGATCCTTGCGGACCGTAGAGCAGCACACGGATCTGAATCACCAGCCCCCGCCTGCGCCACCCGCCGGGCGGGGGCTTTGTTTCCCCGGAGTGTCCCGGCCTCCCCCTCACGTGTGCACCCGCCTCGTGAGGGTGGGCCACTGACCGTGGGGTACACATTACCGGCCGGGGGGGCTGCGCAGGCTTGCCCGGGATTGCGTTCTGTCATAGTACAGCGGGCGGGTCTGCTCCCGGCTGTCAAAACGAAAGCGGCACAAAGAAAAATCAGCATCGATCGGCCCGGTAACGCGTAGACTATGTCGGCAACCACGGAGACGGCTATTCTTCCGGAATCTGCCGCCGTATCCCATCACCGGAGTGAGGTGCAACATTGCAGAATGAAAGCTCCCGGACTCCAACCCTGCCCCTGCGGGAGGGGATTCTCTACGGGCCGGTCAACTCGCGCCGTTACGGCCGGTCGCTGGGGATCAACCTGTTTCCAGGCACGCGCAAGGTGTGCTCGTTTAACTGTGTGTACTGCCATTACGGTTGGACCCAGGGCGCAACAGTCGACGCGGCGGCGACCGAAAAGGGGCTCCCGGATGTGGAGACGGTCGCCGGCACACTTGAGGAGACTCTGCAAACCGATCTGGCCTGTGATCTGATCACGTTTTCCGGGAACGGCGAGCCGACACTGCACCCGCAGTTTCCCGAAATGGTTGACGCGGTGGTCCGGCTCCGCGACCGCTACCGGCCCGAGTCACGGGTTGCATTGCTGTCGAACACAAGCGGGCTGGCTCGGGAAGAGGTTCTCCGCTCGATCCACAAGATCGATCTGCCGGTGTTCAAGCTGGATGCGGGGACCGAGGCGCTCTTCCGGGCGATCAACCGGCCGCATCCGCAGATCACGCTCGAGCGTATCGTCGGGTGGATTAAGAAAACCGAGAATCCCTGTCTGCAGACGGTGATCGTCGATGGTACACCGTCCAATGTCGGCGCGGAGGCGCTGGCGGCGTACTGTAAACATGTGGCGGCAATCGCGCCGCGGGAAGTCCATCTCTACTCGATCGACCGCCCGGTTCCGGATACACAGATCAGACTTGTTCTACCTGAGCGATTGAAGGAAATTGCCGCAACGATCGCGACCGAGACCGGGATTCCGGTGAGAGCGTTCCATGTTTAGTCGGATGCCGGACATCGGGAATCGATAGTACAACAGGACGGAAAAGGAGACACGGACAATGGATTTGGGAATCAGCGGAAAGGTCGCACTGGTCGCCGCAGCAAGTCGTGGTCTGGGTTACGCGGTGGCGCTGCGTTTGTCCCGCGAAGGGGCGCGGGTGGCGATCTGCTCGCGCAAGGAAGAGTCGGTCACGCGCGCGGCCGAGGAGATCGCCCGTGCAACCGGCGGCGATGTGCTCCCGCTCGTCGCGGACGTGTCGCAGGGAGGCGCAGTCAAGAGGCTGGTGGCAACCGTGACACAGCAGTTCGGGGGGCTCGACATTCTGGTTACCAATGCGGGCGGGCCGCCAGCCGGGATGGCGGCGGATTTCAGTCCCGATGATTACCGGGCCGCGGTTGAACTCAACCTGATGAGCACGATCACGCTCTGCTACGCGGCGCTGCCGTTCATGAAAGAGAAACACTGGGGACGGATTGTCGCAATCACATCGATTGCCGCGCGGCAGCCGATCGATCACTTGATCCTCTCCAACACGGCCCGGGCGGGAGTCCTCGGATTCTGCAAGACGTTGTCGGCGCAGGTGGCCACCGACGGGATCACGGTTAATTCCGTTTGCCCCGGCTACACGAAGACCGAGCGGATCGAGGAACTGGCGGCGTCGCTGGCCGCGTCGGGGAAGGGCACGGTGGAGGATTTCTATCGCCGCACCGAAAGTGAAGTGCCAATGAAGCGTATGGGTACGCCGGAGGAGTTCGCGGCGGCGGTGGCGTTCTTAGCGTCCGAGCCCGCGTCGTACATCACGGGCGTGGCGTTGCCGATCGACGGCGGGATGAACAAGAGTCTCTACTAAGACATTGCTGTCAGGCGGCATGACTATGCAGATATGTGACCGGAAAGGATACCGAATCTCATGAATCAACTGCCGAAGGAATGGGAGAGCACGCCGTACCCGGAGATGATCCGCAATCTGCCGGAA
>DATKYL010000377.1:0-6567 GCA_035528515.1 Acidobacteriota bacterium
GCCCCCCAGCACACCCGACTTGTACAGGAGCATAACCAGCGACACATAACCCATCGCAACCAGGACGCTGCCGAAGTAGTTGAAGTGGCCGTCAATGAAGAAATTCTGGATGAAATCGAAGTCATGAGCCTCAAGACGAAACGCGCCGTAGGCCACGATCGGCAGCCCGACGCCGAAGCCGAGGATTGTCCAGAGTGCATAGAATCGTTTTGAGCGTTCCGCTGAGAAAACACCCAATTTCATCAGTCCCATTCCCAGGAGCATCATACTCAGCCCGCGCCACAACAGCATGAACGGCAGCGCCTGCGTGTGCATCAGGACCGAGGCGGCGGCGTTGGTCTTGAGGACGGTGCCTGCGTCGCCCCGCATCTTCTCCGCATCCTCTGCGACCTGCTCGGGCGACGGTGCAAAGCCTCGTTTCAGCCCATCCCAGTCCCTGCGGAATGACAATTCCCCGGCGCTCGGTTCGTACCCGGTGGCGATCTTCTCATCGAGTTTATTGGCTTGCTCCTGCATCCTGCCGAAGTTGTAACCGCTGCCCGTGCGCAGCAAACCGCCAAACAACAGGGTCAGGAGTCCGAGGATGATCAGTGTCCGCGGTGAACGGCGTCGGAACAGGTACAAAAGCAGACCGCAGACGGCGTAGGTTACGAGAATGTCGCCGTACCAGAGGACATAGGCATGCAACAGGCCGATGACCAGGAGCCACCAGATGCGGCGATAGTAGATACCCCCAAACGGCCGCCCGGCGGCCTGCGCGCGTTCGTACATCAGGATCATCCCGGCCCCGAACAGCATCGAGAAGATCGCCATCATCTTCGATTCGAACAGGATGTGAGAGAAGAACCACATGACGAGATTGATGCCCGTGGCACCGCCGGCGGCCTGCGGGTTGAAGTAGGCGGCGAACGGAAGGGCGTAGGCGGTGATATTGATCGTGAGGATCCCCAGCAGGGCGACGCCGCGCAGAGTATCGATAGCGTCAATGCGGTCCGCGGAGGAAACAGGACCCAGTGCCGGGAGCGACTGCCGATTTTCGGATGCCATCTGGTCTCTCCTCGTAAGCCGTTGGTGATCTCCAAGGAAGGGTCTACGGACAGCAAAGAGAAGAGGTTACGGGGGTTTTTCCTGGACTCAGGCCGTCTGAGAGAGGCCGCCCCTGCGACCAACGGGTAGACAAAAAGAGAAGAAAGCGTATATTGAGGTCGTGAGGTATCTCGCGATCGCCATCGTGACGGCGACGGTGGGCTTGCTGCTGCTTCCCGGTGGCGCCGCCGAGCAGGAATCGTCGCCGGTGCGTCCGCCCGGGGTATCGGCTGGTCGTCACTCCGCGGAAGATCCTGCCTCCCTGCAACAGGGCGATAGCGTCCTCCCGATCCGGATGTTCAGGACGGGTGATCCGATCACGGCTGCGCCGCAAGTTACGGGTCTGTCGGCGAGTGAGGCGGGCGACTGCCCTCCCATCATCGAGTTCGGGGTGACAAGCAGTTTCATCGCCCCTCGTTTCGATTCAGTCCGCGGTGTCACCGAGATCTATGTCAGCGATCCCGTGAACGAGCAGGTGATCCGCCACGACATCGATGCGGCGTTGAATCACACCGAGACGCCGATTCCGGTCAACACCGACATAGTATGGATTGCTGAAGACTTGGACCGGGACGGGGAAATCGAGCTGGTCGGGCAGGACGGTGCGTATATGAGTTTCTACTCATCTCCGGACTGGTCGCTTCGGCAGCAGTTCTACTGGCTGGGCATGTCCGTGAAGATGACGCCGACGGTGGTGAACATCGACGACGATCCGTACCTGGAGATCTACGCGACACTGAACGGCAGTAGCTGGCGGGCAGTGATTATCAAGTACGATGCCGATGCCGACAGCTTCGCGGTGATCTCCGATATCGAGGCGACGTACTGGACTGTCGGACCCTCGGCGGTGGGGGACTTCGATGAGGATGGCCGAATGGAGTTCATTTCAGGGAACTTCTTCGGTTACGGTCTCTTTGAATGGCAGGAATCGACGTTGGTCCACATCGGTGCCGTCGGCGATTTTTACTGCCCCGGTTACTGCGCTACGGCCTGCCGCCCGAAGCCGGACCGGCGCCTCCGCGCGCTGATCGGCTGTGAAGGTGGTGACGCTTCGTTCCTGCTTCTGAAAGCCAATGGGGATAATACATTCGAGGTGGAACACACCTTCGGAGTCGCCCCTGTCGATTACGGCATAGTATGGAACTTCGCGGCAGACACGGATTGCGACGGTCTGGACGAACTTGCGGTGGAGTTCTATCCTCTATCTGAGGAGTGGCATTGGAGTATGGGCTCAGGTGAGTTCAGCCTCGGGTGCACCTGGGATAAACAAGAGTTCGGAATGCTAGTCTCTTGGCAGGCGGTGGATTTGGATCAGAACGGCGCGTGGGAGTGGGGTACAGTGAGTGATGGGGACATCTTCCGGGCATTTGCCGGTTCTCAATGTGTCAATTGTGACAGCCTGGGGTTCTGCGCGTTTCCGGACCCCGACTGCTACTGCTCCTGTCTGGCTGATCCGGAGTGCGATGGTCTGGCCAACGTGCTCGACGTTGTAAAGGCTGTCGATGTGGCATTCCGCGGCGCATCGGCCGAGGCTGACCCATTGGCTCAATGTCCCTATGAGCGAACTGATGCCGACTGTTCCGGCGACACCGATGTCCTGGATGTCGTCCGTATCGTCAACGTCGCCTTTCGGAGCGGCGATCCCGCCACCGAGTATTTTGAGCCCTGTCCGTAAGGGGTTGTGCGGGCAGCCCCGTATGGCCACCCGATGCCACAACCGTGTGCTGTATCGGCCCGGTGATACGTCCGCTACGGCACAATCACCGACCGCAGACCCTTGCCCGCGCGCAGGTGGTCAAACGCCTTGTTGATGTCGTCGAGGGCGAAACGGTCGGTCACTAATTCCTTCACTTTGATCCGCCCCGCCGCGACCATGTCGATGAGACGTGGATAATCGACCGGACGGCATCCCAACGAGCCGACGATCTCCATCTCCCGGTACATGATGCGTCCGGCATTGATCACCAGATCCTTGTGGGTGTACCCGACGATCACGAGTCGGCCGCCATTGCGGATACCGGCAAACGCCGCGGCCATCGTCTCGGGATTGCCGATCGCTTCGAAGCCCACGTCGGCGCCGCCGCCGGTGAGCTTGCGGATCTCCTTGTCGACCCGCTCAACCTTCTGCGGATTGATTGTCGCAACGGCGCCGAGCGACCTGGCGGCCTTCAGTTTCTCCTCGGAAATGTCGACGGCGATCACCGACGCTCCGAACGCGGCGGCGATCTGCACGATGTTCAAGCCGATGCCACCGCAGCCGAAGACGACCACTTTGTCACCGCCGCGGATTTGGCCGCGGTTCTTGACCGCGTGGTACGGCGTCGAGGTCGCATCGGCGATGATCGATCCCTCGATCAGGGGAATCGACTCGGGCAGGATGAACGAATCCTTGGCCGGCGCGAGGACATACTCGGCGTAGGCGCCGTCAAGATCGTTGCCGAACATCTGCATGTTGACACAGATGTTCTCGCGCCCGACGCGGCAGTTGTCGCAGTGCCCGCAGGTCAGGACCGCCGGCAGGAGGATACGGTCGCCTTCCTTACGGTCGGTCACGCCGTCACCGACCGCCGCCACGATGCCCGAGGCCTCGTGCCCGAGAATCATCGGCGGTTTCTTGAAGGTCGGCACACCGTGGTCGATGTAGTGCAGGTCGGTGTGGCAGACGCCGCAGGCGGCGACCTTGACCACAATCTCGCCGGGTCCCGGCACCGGCGTCGGCCACTCGCCGACCCGTAACGGTTCGTTGGGTTTCTCGAAAATCGCAGCTTTCATCGTCTCACCTCATGGAAGGCGCTGCACTCGGCGTACCCGGGTGCAGCACCGCTGTCGTGTGCCGGCACGCCGGTCCTCAGATGTACTGGCCGCCGTCGACCTTGATCACCTCGCCGGTGATGTGACGCGCGCCGTCCGAACAGAGGAACAACACCGTCTCGGCGATATCCTCTGGCGTACCGAGACGTCCGAGAACCGTCTCGCCGAGCGACGCCGCCTTGGCATCCTCGGGCATTTCGGCGATCATTTCGGTCTCAATCAGTCCGGGTGCGACGGCATTGACCGTGACGCCGGCGCGTCCCAACTCGCGGGCGACCGACTTGGTCAGCCCGATGATCCCCGCTTTCGACGCGGCGTAGTTCGACTGCCCGAACTTGCCGCGCATGCCGTTGATCGAGGTGATGTTGACGATCCGTCCGGACTTCTGTTCCCGGAAGATCGCCGCCACGGCCCGTATCGTGTGGAAATACCCGGTGAGATTGGTGGCGATCACACTGTCCCAATCCTCATCGGCCATCTTCCAGACCACGCGGTCGCGGTTGATCCCGGCGTTGTTGACGAGGAAATCGAGGCCGCCGAAATCGGCCTTCACTTCCTCGATCAGTTTCAGCGCCTGATTGGTATAGCGCACATCGGCGAGGAAGATTTTCGCCTGGCCGCCGCCCTGGTTGATTTCATCGCGCAACGCCTTGGCGGCGTCGGTTTCCTTGCGGGCGTTGATCGCCACGCGGCAGCCCTGGGCACCGAATGCACGCGAGATCGCCACGCCCATGCCGCGGGCGCCGCCGGTGACGATGGCGACGCGGTCTTTCAGTTCAGGATAGTTGGCCATTGTGTCACACCGTCGCTTTCTTGTCGACCTTCAGGTCCTGGCCGCAACTGCCGCAGAAGGCGAACTCCGACGGCAGCCCGTCGGCGCCGCATTTTGGACAGGTCACCGAATACGAGCCCCACAAGAACTCGACGCTGCCGCCTTCGGCCATCTTACGCCGCAGGCCGCGGTAGTCGACTTTGCGCTTCTGCACAAACGCGCGCATGCCTTCGTTCGGCTCGCCGCAGGCGAAGTGGGTGGTGAGCCAGTCGCGGGCGTGGCCGATGGTCTGGTGCCACGAGAGTTCCTTCCAGAAGTTGATCTGCGCGCGGGTGTAGCGCGTGCACTCGTAGAATTTGTCGAGCAGAATCTCGACCATCTCATTAACCGCCTCGTCGAGCTTCTCGCGTGGGGCGATCCGGTTCACCAGCCCCCAGTCGAGCGCCTGCTGGGCCGGGATGCGCTGGTTCATGAGGAGAATCTCACGCGCCCGGCGGTCGCCGACGATAATTGGCAGCCACTGGGTGGCGCCGCCGCAGGCGACCGAGCCGACGTTGGTTCCGACCTGGGAGATGAAAGTGTCGTCGGCCATCACCGCCAGATCGCAGGCCATCTGCGACTCGTTGCCGCCGCCGACCGCCATCCCGTTGAGGCGCGCGATCGAGGGCTTGCCGAGGTTGATGAGACATTCGAGGTAGGCGCGGAAGAGACCCATGTACTTGTAGTAGTCGCGCGGCCGCTTCGTGTAATACCCCTGGTATTCCTTGACGTCGCCGCCGGTCGAGAACGCCTTGTCGCCCGCGCCGGTGTAGACGACGACCGAGATACCGTCGTCCCACGCCGCGTCGGTGAACGCCGCGATCAGTTCCTTCAGCGCCTGCGTGTTGTAGGCGTTGTAATAATCGGGCCGGTTCAGCGTGACCCGCGCAACGGGTCCATCCTTCTCGTAGATGATCTCCTTGAAAGCGAACGCGGCCGGATCACGGCCGGCGAACATCTCTGCACTCATCGTCTTCCTCCTTGATACGTTTCACGCGATCGTTTCATATGTCAGCGGTTGGGGAAGCGGGCGCTCAGCCCGCGGTGACTCCGTTCAGGAATATCTCGGACATCTGGCGGGCCAGTGCATCGACGGAGATCCCGCTCTGGGGCCGGTACCAGGTGTAAATCCAATTGATCATGCCGAACAGCGACATGGTGGCCACCCGGGGATCCAGGTGGTGGTTGCCCCGTTCCGTGATGAGGTCGGTCACGACTTTCAGGCAGATGTCGTAATAGCGACGGCGCTGGCGACGCATTTGCCGTCCGAGCGCGTCGCCGAGGGCGTCGGCTTCGTGCGAGAGAACCTTCATCTCGGTAATGTGCGCCGCGAAAAACTCGAGGTGGTTGCGGATCAGAAGCTCAATCCGTTCGGCGGCCGGTGTCTCGTCGGCGAGCCGTGTCAACGGCTCGAACAAACGATCAAAAGCATCGCGCTGGATTTCGAATAGCAGCTCATCCTTGCCCGCGAAGTGATGATAGAGTCCGGCCAGACTCATTTCCGCTTCACGGGCCAGGTCGCGCATCGATGATCCCGCGAAACCCTGTTTGGCGAAGAGTCGGGCGGCCGCGCTCAGGACGCGTGCGCGCGATGAGGCGCTGTTGGGGGATCCCGATCCGGATGCGGCGCGTGCCATAGTCTCAAAGACGTCCGTGCGAACGTTCGTTCGGTGTAATCTGGTGCGGGATGATCGTTCGAGTCAAGCGGAAACGGTGGGCTCGTTGCGCGCCCGTATTTGCGGAGCGGCGGTTCAAAGCGGATGCAGACGGTCTGGTTGTAGTCGGACCGGGGGTGCCACCGTGAGGTCTGGAAAGGCTGAATGTCTTTACACCTTATGCCCCCGGGAATGTGACAAGGG
>DATKYL010000378.1:0-17656 GCA_035528515.1 Acidobacteriota bacterium
ATGCGCCGCCTGTCGGTGCATGGTCCTGCGTCGGGGGGGGAGGCTTGGATCCTGCGTCATCTACACAGGATCCCGGACAATCTGTGGGATACCGCTATCAATACGTGCCAGCAGGCATGTTTTTCACAGAACGGCCAGAGCGGGCCCGGACCACGTCTCCTCTTCGCTACGGCGATCGATGCGCCGGCGTTCACTCGCCGGATCGTGAAGACCGGCGTGTTCCCATGGGGCATCCGAACCGACTGGTATCCGTGGGCCCCGGATTCTCTGCGGCAGGTCTCCTTCGATATCCTTGCCGAGCTCAACGAGCGTTACGGAAGAGATGTCGAGACGGTTGAGATGGCCGCATTGGAGCAACTGAATGAGCGGTGTGCCGGAGCCAGCCTCTGCGACATCCGAAACATCCTGGAACGCGCGTATATCATCGAACCGTCAAAGACGATCACGTCGCGCTCCATGTACAGCGTCACCGACATCGGGTCGCGTCGTCTGTGCCCTCAGGAGTGAGCGATATGTCCCGTATCGCAACGGAGTTGTCCTGTCGTTGCCGCAGCCGGCCGAGGGGGGCGTTGGGAAGGACATTCAGCTACGCCAGACACAGGAGAGTCGCATCCTTAAGGGGGCTGCCTCAGAAGACGCTACGGTGCTGTACGCAGGTGGTTAGCCATCAAACATGCCTGACGGCCGGAGCCGTCGGAGACGACCCGCGTGTCGTGTACCGGTCGCGTGATGGGAGTTGGTGCCCATCCGCCCGGATCCACGTCATGGAGGATTATAGTGTTTCCATTGCGTTCAGTGTGTGCAGACAGTCAACGCCATGCCAAGATCGACGCGCGTTATCCGGTGGCGCGAGCGTCGCCACGCACCGCACGTGCGATCAGGGAAAACCCTTACAGTCACAAAGTCACAATGAAGTGCGAGCCAAGCAAAGGGGGTGCTCCCATCGAACATGACATCAAGGGGCGGGGCACTGACCTCGATGAGATTGCACCGGGAGTCCCCAACGCGCCACCTCGTTCGGGAGTCGTGGCCGCACACTGAACGACAACGGGATACGGTCTGTCTATGCCCACGAGAGTCCTCCTCGTCGACAGCGAAGAGATCGTGCGCGAGGGAATCCGTTGCCTCTTGGAGCGGGATTCCAAATTGCAGGTTGTCGGGGAGGCCGGCGATGGACTCTCTGCCGTGCGCCTGGCAAGCGAGATGCTGCCGGACGTGGCCTTGGTGGACGTTGTCCTGCCCGGTCTCAACGGCATCGACGCGACGCGGGAAATCTGCGCACGGACTCCGCACCCGAAGGTGATCGGGTTTTCGCGGCACGCCGAACCGCAGTACGTCTTTGAAATGCTGAAAGCCGGCGCCGTCGGCTACGTCCTCAAGAGCGGCAGCTCCAGGGAGTTGCTGCAAGCCATTCGTCTGGTGAAGAACGGATCCTCGTTCCTCTCCCCGGGCATCACGGGGGTCGTCCTCGACGGCATCGTCAGCGATCAGGGCACCAAACGGTCATCGGCGTTGTCCCAACTCACCGCGCGGGAACGCGAGGTCCTCCAGTTGCTGTCCGAGGGCAGGGCCACCCGCGAGATCGCCGCACTCCTCAACATCGGCGTACGCACCGTGGAAACACATCGTTACCACACCATGTCCAAACTCAACCTCCACAGTGTCGCAAGTCTGACTCGCTTCGCCCTCCGTGAGGGCCTTACGGCCATCGATTGAGGTTGCCAGCTTCCACTTTCTGGACGTCGTGCTGTTGTCGCAACTTTTTAGATCGGTGATAGGAATATCGGTGTGCAGTGAACATCGTTATGACTTGGACGCATCGGAACAACCGCACCACCTGTCCTGTTGTGACCGCGTTCGCTCCGCGTCAGGATCTGAGTGCGTAGGAAGCGATGAACACTGACGCGGTGCTGAGAGAGTATCCCCTGTCCGACAGATCGACACCATGTGGTGAAGGCCCGATCGTGAAGCTGCGGCCCGGCCGCATGCCCGTGCTAGGATGGCCTCACGGCAACGGCGGATACCAGCTCTCGAGAACGCTCCCGGGGAAATACGGCTCGCCGGAAAACAGGCCCGGATCAATGTGGAGGGGTGACTGGGCCGTCACCAGTTCCAAGGGAGCGCGCCAGTCGCGGTCCAGCTCGATCCAGAGGCGCTCAGTAGGACGATTACTCAGATGATCGGCCAGCCGCTTCTGGGCATCCTGCCGAATGTGAATCACCCACTGCTTTCCCTCGCCCCAGAGCTTGTCCCCCAGCTCGACATAGCGCACATCCCGGTGACCGACGATCTGCCGGGCATCGGACCGGATCGCGAACCTCAGCTCCAACGCAAACTGCTGCGCACCGTCCACCGGAGGCTCGTAGAACTCCCGCAGGAGAGAGTCGGCCTCACCGCTCCCGAGGGCGGCCTTAATCTGCCACTGTTGCCTGGCCGGCAGAAAGGGATAGACAAAGGCGAGGAGTATCAGGATCACGATGAGCCGCAACACGATGAATCGGGGATTGAGTAAGGGCATGAATGCCTCCCGGGCCGGGATCGGCCTCGACATAATAGATTGTCGACACGGCGAGGGACCCTTTTGAGCGGTCCGAGCCTCTCCCCGTTAACCATCCAAAGATGTCAGTCGAACTCACTGGCCACTTGCCTTGACAGGGCCTTGCAGCGCATCCTCCGGGAGCTGGCGGTCAGGATAACGGCAGGATTCCAAGAAGAGGACGCTATGACGACCAAAGAGAAGAGCATCGCGCGCATCTGGGCCGAGTTTGCCCAAGGCGTAAAATTCGAACAGATCGACACCGACTCAATCAAGGCCGCCAAGAGATTCCTGCTCGATTCCTGCGGGTGCGCACTGGGCGGGTTCCATCATGAAGACATCCAGATCATGAACCGGACGCTCGGCGAATTCGGCGGCAATCCGGAGGCCACCGTCTGGAGTTCCGGTGCCAAGACCAGCGCCTACTGGGCGACGCTGCTAAACGCCCTCGCGATCCGGGTGATGGACTACAACGACATCTACTGGGAAGCCGACCCGTCGCATCCGTCCGATCTGATCCCGGCGGCGACAACCTGTGCCGAGCAGTACGGCCGCTCCGGCAAGGAAACGCTGGCCGGGATCGTGCTCGCCTACGAACTCGAAATGCGCCTGTGCGAATTCGGGGTGCCCGGTATCCGGGAGCGCGGCTGGCACCATGCGTCGCTGACCCAGATCGCCTCGCCGGTGGTGGCGGCCCACATGATGCGTCTCTCGGTCGATCAGACAGTCAACGCGGTCGGAATTTCCACCTGTCACAACATGACGATGGGCGCGGTCGCGGCCGGGAAACTCACGATGATGAAGAACACGGTCGATCCGATGGCCACCGCCTCCGGGGTCATGTCCGCCCGGCTGGCGCAGCACGGCTACATCGGGACCGAACTGATCATCGAGGGCAAAGAGGGGTTCTGCCAACTCCTGGGACCTGAATGGGACATGGGGCGACTGACCGACGGCCTCGGTGAATCGTGGCGGATCGGCCGCTGCGCCTTCAAGGCGTTCCCGACCGAAGCGCTCACCCACTCGTCGATTTCGATCGCGCTCGATCTCGTCAAGGAACATGACATCAAACCCGAGGATGTCACCAAGGTCACGGTGCGGACGATCGCGCGCGCCAAAGATATCCTCGCCGACCCTACCAAGTACGAACCCGACTCGAAAGAAACCGCCGACCACTCTCTCCCCTATGTGATCGGGGCGGCGATCTCGGACCGTATGGTAACACCGGTGCAGTTCACGCCCGAACGGATTGCCGATCCGAAGCTGCGCGCGCTTCTGCACAAGATCGAAGTGGTCGCCGACCCGGGATTCGAAAAGAAATTCCCCGCCAAGAAGTGTGCCGGGGTGGCGATTACGACGCGGGACGGCAAGACCGTGGAGGGAGAAACCGACTTCCCGCGCGGCTACCCGCAGAACCCGATGTCCGATGCCGACCTCGAGGAGAAGTTCCGCGCCCTCACCGGCGGGGTCATCGACACGCCCGCGCAGGACCGGGTGATCGAAGCCGTAAACACTCTGGAGAAGGAGCAGAATCTCGATCAGTTCCTGGCGGCAATGACGGTGTAGGAGGGAAGACGCGATAGGTAGGAGGTGAGGGCGCGGCCAGCATCCGCTCACTCGGCGAGAAAACCGAGCAGGACGGCCGTCAATTCCCATGACTCCCAACGACCGCCCTCATAACGAGTCAAGTACTCGACATGCCGGGGATCATAAAGCGCCTGCTGGAGCGCAGTTGTGTTTTCCTTGAGCTGCCGACGTCGGTCCAGTTCAGCCCCCCATCCCTCTCCTGAGTCAATGCGACCGCGGCTCTTGATCCAGAGCGTGGAATCGGTGACGTAGACAGCTACCACATAGTCACCAGGGATCTTGTCAGAACCCGCCTGATAAACGGTCCATGCATCGTCCGCCTCCTCATACCGCCAGAGTTGGCTGCCCGTGCCCACCCACACGCCGCCATCCTGAACCGCTATCTGAGCACCGTTGCGAAAGTTGATCCCGCTCGTCCGACTATCGAAGAGGGTCCACACATCGTGCCTGAGACGTCCAACGCCACCCGCATATGAAAACCACACATCTCCGCTGGGAGAGACGATCACATCCCGGAAGTCGCTGTTAGGTGCAGGCATGTCTCCTCGTAGCGCGACGCTGTGCCCACCTGGGCCGATCCTCTTCTGAACACCAGTGTGCGTTCGCCACGATCCGCTAATCAGGTCGTAGGATAGCAGTGATCCTCTCTCGTTCCCAACCACTTCCCCCTCGTAATACAGCTCCCCGTAGTTGGAGGCGGTCATCCACAGCTGTCCCTCCCGTTCGTCGAGGGCAAACACGGTGTTTGCCGGAAGGGGCGAGTTCGCCGTGTCGAATGACACCCATTGGCCCTCAAGAACGTCGTAGATCGACAGTCCCCCTCCCGTCGCGCAAAACACCTGTCGCTCTCGTGGCACCACAGAATTGACGTAATCACTCCGGAGGCTCTCGTGCTCTCCCCCGTCACCGAATCCTGTGGTGGCAACCGTGAAGCTGTCTCGGGAATCCCCTGTCAGTTGGAAAAGCCCGTCACCGTATGTTCCCAGCCAGACAGTGGAATCCGACTGCGCTATGGAAAGGACGGGGCGTTTGAACGATTCCAATCCCCATTCTCCACTGCGGAGATCCAACCGGAGAACGTATCCTCTCAGGGTGATGTGAGGGGCGTTGAGATTGGCCGCCAGCCAGAGTTCGTCGCCAACCTTAGCGAGGCTCCGCTTCTCGGGGGCTGGTTCAATAAGATCCGCGAAACTTGCCTCTGCCAATACGAGTGCGACCAAGAGGAATAGCAGTCTCCTCAGCTGAGCCACGACATCTCCCCCGGGGTGCCGATTGGCCAGGGTGAAATCTGACCGGGCCTCGGCGCTCAGGTTATCCAGCTACACGCGCTCTGATCCCAGCAACGGCTGTTGTTTGGAACCGGGGCTCCCTTCGTCCTTACCGCCCCCCTGCTGCGCGGCCGACACCCCTTACAATGATGTCTGAGCAGGCATCGAGACCGTCGGCGGTCACCGTCGTCGTGTTGGTCAGAAAGTAGCATTGCTTTGCACCGGCCGACTGCGGCTGGAATCGCAGTGTCACTTCACGGATTTCGCCCGGCGCCAGGTGATAGATATCCCCTTGCACCAGGATGAAATCACCGCAGGTCCCTCTGACCGCAATCGTTCCGTCGAGCGGCACCGTGCCGTCATTCACGATCGTAATGATGGTGTCTTTGGTTTGGCCCACCCTCACCGTGTCGAAGTCCACGTCGTGATCCTCATCGGAGATAAAGCACTCCACCTCACCCGCCTGACCCGTCAGCGCCACCGTGGGACAAAGGGCCTTGCCGAGATTGACAGTGCATGCATGAGTGCCGTTGGCGGTCGGAGCGTAGCGGATCGTCACGGTGTCAGCCTCGCCGGGCTGGAGCGCCCAGGCGCCCCCGCCAGACAGGACGCTGTAGTGCGCGCACGCCAGGCTGATCGTGCCGTTGATCGGATCAAGGCCGCAGTTGGTGATGACAAACGCGGTGTCCTTATGTGCCATCAGCTCCACACCGCGGAAGTCGATCGACACCGGACTGACCGCACAGCATTCGCTGCCGCCCACACCGGTGACGGCGACGTCACCGCAGTCGCTGTTCCCGGTTTCGATCGTGCAGTCGATCTGGCCCGCCTCCGTGGGCGTGAAGCGGATCGTGAAAGTATGTGTCTGATCGGCATTGAGGCTGTATGACGGGCTTCCCACAATGGTGTAAGGCTCGCAAGGGGAAAAGACGGTGCCGTTGAGCGTCCCACCGCCGGTATTCGTGATCGTGAACGGCAGTTCGGCGAGGGTTCCGACGCCTACTTCACCGAAATCCAGACTGCTCACCGACAGGCCGCACTCCGGCGGATCGCCGGTTCCGTTGCCGGTGGTGCTCGTTTCGCAGCCGACCAGCAATAGAACAGCCGACAACAGAACTGACCCGTAAACCCTGTAGCGTTTTTCCGTCATAGTCATCCACCTCTCGTCTTACCTAATACAGTTGAGACCGGGCCCCCATTCCATGAAAATCTCCCCGCGGCGTCGGGGACAATCGCCAGACGCGACAAGGATACCTTGGCCGATTCCCTCCATCAAGTCATGATCCCGGGTGCCCGGCAGGTAACGCTGTTGGGTAAAGGCGGCACCCCCCTCGCCGCACACTGCCGGTCCGGGCCGATAAGCGGTCTCCGGACAGCGGGATAGCCCTTCCGGGGCGCCCGGCTCGCGCGCGGTCCGGGGCAGGATGGCGCCCCGGCGAAACCTTGGCCCCACAGTTCCGTAACAATCACAGTGTTCGCGAGGGGCCGGGTTCGGGCCGGCCCGCAGGCAATTTCTGACTTTGTCGGGAGACCCTCACATGTTCAAGAAGCTCTCTTTCGGTGTCCTTATCCTGGCGGTGGCCGCGGCCCTGGTGCTCATGATCTGGAAGCGGTCGGGGCATACCGATGCCTCCTACCAGATGGTCAAGGTCGAGCGCGGGACGATCGTCGATAAGGCGCTGGCCATCGGCCAACTTGAGCCGGACAACGAGATCGCGATTAAGTCCAAGATCTCCGGTCTGGTCAAGCGCGTCTATGTGGAGATCGGCGACTCGGTCAACGTGGGCGACCCTCTCCTGGAAGTCGCGCCCGATCCGACCCCCCTCGAGTACGCCGAGGCGCAGCGCAATGTCCAAATTGCGGCGGTGACCTATGACCAGGCCAAGCGGGATTACGACCGGGCCAATGAGCTGCTCGATAGAAAGCTGATCGCGGACGACGAGTTCGAGCGGTTCCGGCAGACGTTAGAGGAAACCGATCTCCGCCTCAAGCTCTCTGAGGAGAAACTGTCTCTGGTTGAAACCGGTAAGACGAAGATCGCCAATCGGGCGATCGAGTCGATCATCCGCTCACCGATCAACGGCCGGATACTGGCACGGCACGTCAACGAGGGCGACCCGGTCGTGCCGTTGACCTCGTTTCAGGCCGGGACCGAACTCCTGACGCTGGCCACGATGGAGAATCTCCTGTTCAAGGGGACCGTCGACGAGATCGACGTCGGCAAGTTGTCGGAGGGCATGCCGGTCAACATCAAGATTGGGGCGCTGCCGGCTGCGGCGGTCAAGGGCGTTCTGTACAAGATCTCGCCCAAGGCCCGCAAGGAAGACAACACGATCCTCTTCGACGTGGAAATCCACATAACCGAGATCGCCGAGGACATCCCCCTGCGGGCAGGATACTCCGCCAACGCCGAGATCGTGATCAACAAGAAGGATTCGGTCCTTGTGCTCCCGGAGCGATTGGTCACATTCCGCAGCGACTCGGCATACGTGGAGATTCCCAATGAACTCGGCGAACCAGTCGAGATTGCGATCGAAACCGGCCTGTCCGACGGGCTGCAGGTCGAAATCGTGGCCGGTTTGGATGACACGTCCCAGGTGGTCGAACGTCCACCGAAGGAGATCGAGTAATCCTCCCCGGCGATTGACGCTTGTGCTCTGAAGAGAATCGGCGCCCGCTATGGCATTAGGAGTCTTCATTACGCAGTTGTTTCGTGACGTGCGTTCGCAGAAACTGCGGACCACGTTGACGGTCTTCGGCATTCTGTGGGGTACCGCGTCGGTGGTACTTCTGCTGGCATTCGGTAAGGGCATCCACGCTTCCCAGCAGCAAGCGTTCCGGGGAATGGGCGAGTACATCGTCATCCTATGGCCGGGGCGTACCTCCAAGGTCTACCAAGGCCTGGCCCGCAACCGGCAAATCCGCCTTCGCGAGGAGGATGCCGTCCTGCTCAAGGCACAGATCCCGACCATGGGAGCGATTTCGCCGGAGTACATGTACGGGGATGCCAAGGCGCGCGTGGGCCGAACGGAGAAGTTGATCGGCATCTCCGGCGTTTGGCCCGAATACGGCCCCATGCGCAACATCATTCCAGAGAGCGGATCGCGTTTCATCAACAGCGAGGATTTGGAGAAGAGACGGCGCGTGATCTTCCTCGGCCCGGAACTCAAGACCGACATCTTCGGTGAAGAGAACGCGATCGGACGCATCATGTTCATCAACGGTGTCCCCTTCACCGTCGTCGGTGTGATGAAAGCGAAGAAGCAGGATTCTTCATACAGCGGTCGCGACACGCGCAAAGCGTTTATGTCAGCCACGACGTTCAAGGCGATGTACGGACGCGAGTATGTGAGCAACATCGTCTTTCAGGCCGACGAGCCGAGCCATACGGAACGAGTGAAGAGGGAGGTGTACGAGGTTCTGGGAACCAAGTACAAGTTCGACCCCGAAGACGAAGAGGCGCTCATGATGTGGGATACCACCGAAAACGAGCAGTTCTTCGGCGCGTTCTTCATCGCCTTTCGCACCTTCCTCGGCGTGATCGGCGCCTTTACGCTGATCGTCGGCGGTATCAGCATCTCGAACATCATGAACGTCGTGGTCGAGGAGCGCACGAAGGAAATCGGGATCAAGATGGCCGTCGGCGCGAAACCGCGTTTCATCATGAGCCAGTTTGTCTTCGAGACACTGGCCTTAACCAGCATCGGCGGCCTGCTCGGGTTCGCCTTCGCCTGGGCCATTGTCGCCGTGGTCCCGAACTTCAACGTCGAGGACTACATCGGCACACCAACGATCTCCGCCTCGGTGGCGATCGCCGCCCTGTCCGTGTTGGGCGCCATCGGTGTGGTCGCCGGGTTCTTCCCGGCACGGCGCGCGGCGCGCTGCAACCCGATCGAGGCACTGCGGCTCTGAGCGAGCGGGTACGATTATGGGCTTTGTAACCTTCCTGCGATATTTCTGGGCGGACTTCCGCAAACAGAAGAAGCGCGCCGCGCTCACCGTCGCCGCTATCGTCTGGGGCACGATGTCGATCCTGCTTCTCCTGGCGTTCGGGCACGGGCTCAATGAGCAGCTCGACAAGAACGGGCGCGCCCTCGGCGAGAACATCATGATCGTCTGGGGCGGCCAGACCTCGGTTCCGTTCCAGGGTCTCCCCCGGGGCCGGCGTATCCGCTTCCTGCCCGAAGACGTGGAGATCCTCAAGCGGAGCATTCCCGAGATTGAACGCATCGGCGCCGAGTACTCCCGCTGGGGCATCGATCTGGTGCGCGACCAGACCGTCCTCTCCCAGCATGTGGGCGGCGAGTATCCCACCTACGAGGAAATGCGCACCCACTACCCGCAGATCGGCGGGCGCTATATCAACCAGATGGACATGGATCTGAAACGCCGGGTCATCTTTCTCGGATATGACTTGGTCGGCAAACTCTTCCCGGAGGGCGATGCGGTCGGCAAGACCGTGCTGTTGGCCAGCGTACCGTTTACCGTCATCGGCACCGGCCAAAACAAGCAGCAGATGGGGATGTACGGGGGCCCGGACGTCGACAAGGCGTCCATTCCCGCGACGACGTTTCATGCCATGTTCGGCAATAAGTACCTGAGCAATCTCGTCGTTCAACCCAGCTCCGACAAGCTGAACAAGTTTGTCGAGAGGCGCATGCACCAGGTTCTCGGCGCCAAGTACAAGTTCGATCCGGAAGATGAGCAGGTGCTGGGTATCTGGGATACGATCGAAGGCCGCCAGCAGATGCAGAAGATGATGCTCGGCATGCAGATCTTCATGGGCATCATCGGCGGCATGACGCTGCTGATCGCCGGGATCGGCGTCGCCAACATGATGTACGTCGTCATCCGCGAACGCACCAAGGAGATCGGGATCAAGATGGCGCTCGGCGCCAAGCCGCGCATCATCCACAACCAGTTCCTGCTCGAGGCGCTGCTCATTTGCTTCTCCGGCGGTTTGATAGGGATCTTCGTCTCGCAACTGGTCTGTGATCTGTTGTCTCTCGTGCCACGCGAGGCGAATACGTCGATGGCGTGGCTGGGCAACCCTACGATCTCGGTGCCGATCGGGCTGATCACGGCTACGATTCTGGCGAGTATCGGATTACTGTCGGGATACTTCCCGGCGCGCAAGGCCTCGCGGCTCAACCCCGCCGATACCCTGCGCTATGAATAGGACGTGAGGGGACAGGTTTACAGGATAAAGGGCAACAAGGAAGCAACGGCAACACGCAATCAGGAAACCGGAGAAGAGGCAGATGGTGGTATCAGCGGAATCGGACAGTCAGGCGTCGTCTCAGAGCAATGCGATCGGGATCGGCGTTGCGCTGGGTATCACACTGGGCACCACCATCGGGACCATCATCGGGATTCTCGCCGGCGACATGGGTATGTGGATCGGCATCGGCGCGGGAATCGGGATATCATTGGGTGCGGCGATCGGCGCCGCCTGCCATCACGGGTAACACCGTAGGTGTACTGAACGGGGCGCTTCGGTGAGGATTGGAGACTATGAGTAACAACGGCAGCATCATCTCGCTACAGGGTGTGACCAAAGTCTACGACACCGGCAAGATTCAGGTCGAGGCGCTCCGCGGCGTCGATCTCGAAATCCGTCGGGGGGAATTCCTCACCCTGGTGGGACCGTCGGGTTCAGGCAAGTCGACGTTGATGAACATCCTCGGCTGCCTCGATGTGCCGACCGAGGGTCGCTATGAATTCAACGGCGAGTCGGTCAAAGGGCTTTCGCTCAATCGTCTCGCCGAAATCCGCAACGAACAGATCGGTTTTGTCTTCCAGAACTTCAATCTTCTCCCCTATGCCTCGGCGCTGGAGAATGTTGAGCTGCCGATGGTCTTCAAGGGTGTCGGCGCCAGAGAACGGCGCCGGCGCGCGACCGAAGTGCTGGAACGGGTCGGGCTCGGCGACCGCACCACCCACAAACCGACCGAGCTGTCCGGCGGGCAGATGCAGCGCTGCGCGATCGCCCGCTCGCTCGCCAACAGCCCCGCACTGATCCTCGCCGATGAGCCGACCGGCAACCTCGACACCGCCTCCGGGCTGGAGATCTTCGATTTGTTCGAGGAGTTATGGAAAGCGGGTCACACGATCATGGTGATCACCCACGACCCGAACATGCCGATGCGCACCGAACGCACGCTACATCTCAGGGACGGCATGCTGGGCAACGGGAACGGGGTGGCTTAGCACGTCGAACAACATGCCCACGAAAAACTCGCCCACCAAGAACCTGCTCTTCGCCACCATCTCATTCGTGATCGCGGTCGTCTGCTGGTCCGGTCTGGTCCTCGCCAACGATCCGGTCGGCCGCATCATCTTCGGCGCAGTCTGGACGGTTTTGGGTATCGGCTGGCTGGGGCGGTACTTCATGAAGCGGAAGGCGGGGGCGTCGGAAGCGCCTGGATCAGAAGCACGTAGGTCAGGAGCACCGCGCTCCCGGTACATACCTCCGGCATCATGTTCATCCACGAGCGCGGGGCTCCTGACCTACATGTCCCAAAAACCGATCCCATTGTCCACAAACACGTTGCGACCGCGAAACTAAGTGATTGTTCGCCCTCCCGGCGCGGCATAGATTCGTCCTCCCAGAAAGGGAGGAGACCCGAGTATGTCACACACGATCAGGAACATCACGATTGCAGCCGCGGTAGTTTGCGCGGTTTGCGCGAACGTTACACGTGCCCAGGAGAGTGGCGAGGCACCGCCGGACATGGCGGCGATGATGGCGCAGTACGCCGAGCTGGCGACCCCGGTTGCGGAGCATGAATCGTTCAAGGAGCTGGTGGGTGAATGGACATCGCAGGAGAAGATGTGGATGGATCCATCAGCGCCGCCCACCGAATCGGAGGCAACCGTCACATTCCGCCTGATCCTCGGCGGCCGCTACCTGATTCAGGACTACACGAGCGAGTTTATGGGCCAGACTTTCCACGGGATGGGCATCACGGCCTTCGACAAGTTCCGCCAGGAGTACATCAGCCTCTGGATCGACGACATGAGCACGGGCATGTTCATCGCCCGGGGCAAAGCCGACTCAACCGGCCGGACGATCACCTACACGGGCACAATGGACGATCCGCTGGCCGGCCAGAAGGACATCCCGATCCGCAATGTCGCCCGGCAGATCGATGCCGACACCCAAGTCTTCGAAATGTACCGCCCCGGGCCTGACGGAAAAGAGTTCAAGATGATGGAGATGACATACACGCGGAAGAAGTAGCGGGACACCCTCCGGCGGCAGCCCGCAGTCGCCGGACGCAAACGGATATGAAAACAGGGGCACGCAACGCGTGCCCCTGTGTGTATGATCCGGAATCGGTCTTGGGTCCGGGAGGACTACTTCTTCCGGTTCCCTTCGACATACGCCTTGATCGCCGCCCACTGGCCGTCGGCGTGGATGCCGGCTTCCTCGAGGACCTTGGCCGCGTTGCCGCTGCCGAGGTAGTGCCCGCGACGGAACGAATGCAGCGTCTGCTTGATCCCGGCGGAGGAGCGTACCCAGCGGTACAGGGTCGGCAATGTGAAGTCGGTGATCCCCATCGATTCGAACGTGAGCTTCTCCGGGAAGATCGATTCCTGCTCGGACTCGTCGAGCAGATTGAAGAGTTCGACCGATGAGATGTAGAAGACGTTCAGGTTGTACCCGGCTTCGACGATGCGCGGCAGGACGTCGGTGACGAAAATCGTCGCGACACCGTTCCCCTGCAGAACAATCGTGCCGTCGGATTTCTTCGACTTGTCGGCGTAGCGCAATGCATAGACACCCTTGGTTGTCGCCATGATGTCAGGCAGGCCTTTTTCCTTCCAGTCGACCAGCTTATCGGCCGGACGGGTGACGAACGGCGCGATCACCGCGGCGCGCTGCTGCAACGCGGTCACCACCAGCGGCCACATCTCGCGTGCATCCCACGGGGTAAGCGTGACCATCACCTTGCCGGGGAAACACTCCTGCAAAAGCTGCAACGGCTGCGGGTCGGCGTGGGTCGGGCCGTCCTCGCCGGTTTTCACTCCGGCGTGGGCACAGACCAGGATCCACGGATCGTACGGCTGACCGGTGATCGCCTCGCGCGCCTGCTGCCCGATCCCGTGCAGGCGGGCGGCGATATGCTCGAGCGCGGCAATGAAGGCGCCGTATGATGACGAGGCGCCGACGTGATGCCCGAAGCTCGACAGCCCCGCCATAAACGCACCCATCGCGTCTTCACAGATGCCGCCGATCGCGATCAGGCGCGAGTCGGGGTTGGTCGCGGCATGGAAGTACCCTTTGGGAAACGCTTTCGCCGCCTTCGAGATACTGGTGGAATCGCTCAAGTCGGCGGCGGCGGCAATGAACGCTCCGCCGCTACGAATGTTGAGTTCGCCGAGCGTGTCGCCGAGAACACCGCGCAACGTAACCGAATCCCCGGGTTTCAGTTGCAGGTTTTCCGGCGGCGCGGCTGAGTTGACCTTCGCCGTGGAGAAGATTTCGTCGCGCTTGGGTGCATCGGGACGCGGCTTGCGTTTCAGTTGGTTGAGCCGATCGCGCGCGGCAGCGATCATGTCGGTGGCAGACTTCGTCAGCGCCGAGTCACCTTCGATCACGTTGCGGACCACCATCAGGGTGTCCCAGTAGGTCTGCTCGACGCGCGTCGCTGTCTTGTCCCCTTCAAAGCGGGGGATCTTGACCCCAAAGGCCTGCTCGAACGGACGTACGATTCCGTAGTACTCATCCGAGGCAAACTTGTGCCCGGCGCCGTGCGAGGCCCGGCCCTCGATACCGTACTGCCAGCCCTTGGTCGTGCGGTAAACCACCGCAGTGGGCTGGCCGTTGTCCATCTCCAGCGCTGCCGCCTGGGCCGCCAGCACCTGCCGGAAATCGTGCCCATTGGGGACTTCGATCGCGTTCCAGTCATGGAAGAGCGCCAGCTCGACCGGGTTCCACTGGACATAATCGCCGGGGCCGGTCTCGTCGCGACAGACGTGGTTCATGTCGATCGAGGCCTGATTGAAGTCGACGTGCATGATGATGTTCGCCAGACCGTTGGTCCCGGCGGCGGCCATCGCCTCGTGGACACGGCCGGGGGTCATCCCGCCTTCGCCCTCGATCACATGCACATACGGCGGCTGCGGGCGGAAGTAATCCAGCGCCCCCAGCGCCAGCCCGAACGACGACGGTACGCCGACGCCGCTGGCGCCGGTGGCGGTCTTCACGAACGGGACCATGCAGGTCGGATGTCCGTCCAAGGCCTTTGAGTGATACTTCGCGAACAGGGGTGTCTCATTCGTGGGATTGCGGCGAAAACCGAGCAGATCCTCGAGACGCAATTGCCGCGCGACCGGGGCCAGCAGGTCCGACCGTCCCGCCCGCACCAACTCGTTGCGCAATGCCCACATCGCATAAAGCCCCATCGCCTTGTGCCCGGCGGCATAGGGGATGAGATCATTGTCGGGCCGGTCCGGATCGGCGAAATCGTACGCCATATGCCGGTAGATCAGTCCCTCGACGAACCGTCCCGACGAGATACTGCCGCCGGGATGGCCTGAGGTGGGGACGAAATTGTAGAGAATCGCGCAGAGCGTTCGGTAAATCAGATCGATCTTTTCCCACTGCGGTAGTTCATGGTCGGTAGCCGCGCCGGCGATACGCTCGGGCATGTCGGTGATCTTCAGGTAACGCCCGCGCCGGACAAACGACGCCGGCAACGGTGAGGTCTTCGGGATCGATTCGACGGGTGTGGTCATAGTCCAAGCTCCTATCGGTCGTTAAGTATCCTCTGCATGGTCAGTTACCGGATCCTTCCGGGGACGATATCGCGAGGGTCGGCAACGGTGTTTTGCCCGACCGTCGCGCATTAGTATAACGAAAGTTGGCACCCCCTGACGACGGATTCAACGCAATTGGTAGAAACGTGTCAAAAACCGGTCACGGGAACTGGTCGTCTACTCCACCGAAAGCCCCCCGGCCGCGTCCAGTTCGCATTTCCAGGTCGCCAGGGATTCATCGAGCGAGGGCGCGGTGACACGCAGCCGGGCAGCCGCCTTGTCAACACACAGTCCCCCGTTGAGGGGCCGTCGCGCCGGACGGTCGAGCGCCGCATACGGCATATCCTGAACAGATGACTCCGGGAGGTGCCAGAGCACCGCCAAGCGCCGGGCAAGTTCGTAGCGCGAAACGACTTCGCGGCCCGCGACGTGCCAGGTCCCCCCCAGCGCGCGTTCGGCGATCTCGACCAGTGCGGCCGCCAGATACCCCACCGGGGTGATGTTCGAACGCTGATCCCCGGCGGCACAGAGCGGGGGATTCGCCTTCATCGACGCCAGCATCGTCTCGACAAACGTCGGGTGTTCCGGGTCACCGACTCCGAGAAAACCCGCCGCGCGCACAATCGCATGCCGGTCATCGGCGCGGCGTACCGCCTCTTCCCCCGCGAGTTTCGTCCGACCGTAGACGTTGAGCGGGTGCACCGGATCATCTTCCACATACGGCCCGCCCTCACCGTCGAACACAAAATCAGTCGAGACATAGACGATCCGAGTATCCGAATCATCCACAGCATCAACCAGGCGCGTGGTTGCGATCGCATTAAGACGCTCGGCCAATGCCGGCTCGGTCTCGCAGCGATCGACATGCGTCATCGCCGCGGCGTGGATCAGACAGTCGGCGGAGACCGCCTCGACAAACCGCCCGATTGAGTCATCGTCGGTCAGGTCGAGCGCACAGACAGTCAGGTCTCCTGACCCCGCCAATGAACGGCGGTGCACGCCGGCGACAACCGTATGCCCCCGCTCAGAGAGAACACGGACCAGGCTCCATCCGAGAAGCCCCGCAGCACCTGTTACCGCGACGCGCATCGCTACGTCCGATCCCCGCGCAGAAAGATCGGCATCCAACCCAGACGGCCACGCGCCCACTCACGGTTGCCGCGAATCCACGCAACCGTCCGGCTCAGACCGTCACTGAGTTGAGTACGCGGCTGCCAGTCGAAGGTCGCGGCCGTCTCCGAGTAGTCGAGCGCATAGCGGCGGTCGTGGCCGGGACGGTCACTGACGAACTGAATCAGCCCGCGGTCAATCTCGCACAGATCGCAGATCTGTTCGGCAAGGCTGATATTCTCCGTCTCCTCCGCCGAACCGAGATGCCAGATCGATTGTGTTCGCCGCTTACCATCGTCGGTGCAGATCGTGCTGAGACCGTCGACAAAGTCATCGACATACAACCACGAACGCCGCTGCCGGCCATCGCCGTAGAGCGGTAGATTCTCCCCCGCCAGCCCCCGCGCGACGAACAACGGGATCAGCTTCTCCGGATACTGCCGCGCACCGTAGACATTGACCGATCGCACAACCGTAATGTCGAGATCGAGTGACGCGGCGTAGGCCAGCGCGATCATGTCCGCCGCCGCCTTGCTGGCGGCATAGGGACTGGTCGGCGCCAGCGGCTGGTCGGGCAGGAAGGTCTGCCCCTCCGGCGTGGGGCCGTAGACCTCGTCGGTCGAGACGATGACGATCACCGGATCAGGCCCGTCGCTGCGATGCCGCTGGACCGCGGCCAGAAGCGATTGGGTCCCGACGACATTGGTGCGCACAAAGGCGCCGGCATTCTCCAGCGACCGATCGACATGTGTCTCCGCGGCGAAATGCACGATCAGATCGAAGCGATCGTCCCAGAGCGGTTCAAGGGCGGCCGTGTTGGAGACATCCACGAGCACGTGGTGATGACGGGGATTGTCGGCCGCCTCTTCGAGATTGTCGAGCGAACCGGCGTAGGTCAGGTAGTCGGCGTTGACGATCGTATCCTGCGAGTGCTGCCGCAGGCGGGCACGCACGAAGTGCGAGCCGAGAAACCCGCAGCCACCGGTCACGAGGATTCTCACGGCACGCTCACCCGGTCCGGCCCGTCAGGCGGGGCGTCCCCAGTCATAGGGGATATCGTTGTCGAAAGGATCGAGTTGCTCCTCGTCGGGTGTTGCGCGATTGTACGGCTCGGTCGGGCAGTTGAGGCAGATCACATCCGTAGTGCCGGTGTTCTTGAACCCGTGATAGACCAGCGCCGGTATCACAATCAACTGCGGCCGCTCCCCGTCACATTCGATGACGTCAATCTGACCGCGCGTCGGCGAATCCTCGCGGGGATCATAGAGCACGAAACGCGCCTGCCCCTGAATCAGGCAGAAGAAATCAGTCTGCAGGCGATGCCGGTGCCAGCCCTTGACGATTCCGGGGTGTGCGGTCGTGACGTAGGCTTGGCCGAAGTGGATGAATT
>DATKYL010000379.1:0-15241 GCA_035528515.1 Acidobacteriota bacterium
CCCGGCCAGTGACAGATCCGTTACGGGACCGACTGACTGACGGACCTGTACACACTGGCCTTACGGTACTGACGGTACATACAGCCCTGACAGACAGAACCGTCAGTCCCGAGAGTGTCATTACAAAACAGGGGGGGAGGGGTCAAACCGATTACAAAACCGGCAGTTGGGGGGTCCGCCAGCGGTTTTTGTACCGGGACGGACTGGGGGATTCGGTCAGAAAGGCTCAGAAAACAAGGAATTTGGGGGGTGAGTGGACTGGGGGATGGGTGACTGAAGGGGACGGCGACGACGGGGTTGACCGCTCCATGCCCGGGTTGTCGGGACGGGCCGGGAGGCCCGGAGGGGCGAAAAACGGTCGGAGCGCCCCGTGGGGGCGCGAACGGGGGCGGGCCGCGGGACTGGGACGGTCAGACGAGCGATCGGCCCGTGGTGGGCCGCGAGGGCGGTCGGGCCGGGACGGGGTGGTGGAATCCGTCCAATCCCGCCTTTCCGGTAGGGCTTACCGGAGATACCCGGTCAGACGGTACGACACGGTAGGGACCGGGATACCCGGGACTCACGGGATAGACAGTGAGACGGGCGGCGCATTCCGGCGCATGTATAGGGGCGCTGAGTGACGGTAGATACCGTGACTCGGAGGGGCCTTACTCGCGTGCGCGCGATCTTAGAAGGGAAGGGGCCCATAGAGGGGACACAAGCCGGCGGCCACTTTTCCACAGGATTTGAACAGCTTTTCCACAGGTGCTAAAGTGTTCCACGTGGAACCGAACCGGACTCCAGACGGACTCTGCGCGGACTCCGAACGGACTCCGAACGGAATCCGCGCGGACTCCCGCCAGTGTTTCAAGTGTCGGGAGCGTCCCGTACGCAGCCCGGGACAGTCGTACTGCCGGACGTGCCATGCGGCTGACAGCCGGGCGCGGGGGTACGTGCGGGACTGGCGCCGGACGACGCCGATGACGCCGGCCTATCGGGCGCGGCGACTCGTCCGCTTGCGCGCGGCCTATGCCCGGGCCAGTGGCAAACTGATGGTCACGCCATGTCCGTGCCACTGCGGGACGTTGACGGGACGCTTGCAAATGCACCACGAACGCTACGACCGGCCGTTCGAAGTGGTGTTCTGCTGTGCCACCGAACATCGGCGCCTTGACGCCGTGCGGCGCGCTCGGCTAGAGTCCGCGCATGGCGAAGAAACAGCCCGCTCCGAAACCGATGCCCTCGCCTGACGAGTAACGCCCGGCGTCACCCTGCGCACGTTCCACCCCGGAGGTGTCCGATGTACGGTGTCTTCTCCGATCCCATGATCATCATCGATCCCCGGTTCATCTTTGACCTGTTCTGTCAGCTATTCTGAGGGACATATGACTGAATTCTTCGCGTTGCCACTCGTCAAGGGCATCCTCGGGGGGTTGATTACGGCGGTGCTGGTTGATCTGCGCGCATGGAACGCTTCGTCGCTCCCGTTCAACTGGAAAGCGGCCGTCACGCACTGGCTGATCGGCGCGTTGTCGGGTGCGGGATTCGGCGCCGCGGTCATCTGATGGTATAGACTCCCGACCTGAGAGGCGCGCCGCAACGGGAGCACCGGGAACCTGCACGGCTACCGGGCAGGAACCGCGACCTCCGATCCGGCTCCGATACGGGGGTTGCTGCGGGCGGCGCGTGTGCATCTTGACGTGGGCGCGCTTCTCGTTTGAGTCGGAGGCTCGAACATGAAACTCAGCGAGGGCATTCGGACGCGCGCGGCGACCTTGTTCCGCCCATGGCGGCCAGTGCCGATCCAACCCCCCTTGACGATCCCGCGCCTGTATGCCGTGGCGCGCCGTGTCTACGACCCCGCCATCGACGACGCCGAATGGTCCGCGCGAATCAAAGATGCGGTCGCCAAGGAACACGCGACGCCCGCGCGCCCGCACGACATCACGGCCGCGATGACCACGCTGACGCGCCAGTTGCGGCGGCCTGATCCAGTGGTCGCGCCTCGGGTGGTGGGTCGGCAGGAGATCAAGGCGCCGCTGTTCTCGCGTGACGAAGCGCGCCAGTATTTCACGGAGATCGACCGTCGGTTTCAGGCGACGAAGCGGTAGACTGCGGTCATGCCTCTGATGGGTGCGGCCCGCACCGGGCCGGGAAAAACCACGGTGCCGCAAGATCGGGCCGCGGCCGACAAACAGGTCGGCGCGGCGCCGGACACGATTGGGGTCGCGCTGTCGATCGCCACGCGCGCGTCGAAGGAAGCCGCGCTCAAGGAATCCGTCGAACATCTGGCCGACACGCAGGCGGCCATTCGCGGGCGCGACGGCAAAATCAAACAGGCCAAGTTCCATGCGTCCGTGCTGGCGCTCCGCTGGCAGGGGTTCTCGCCGAAAGAGACGGCGGAAATTCTCGGCTGTAGCGGTGCGCGCGTGGACGACGCGCTGCTGCGCCTCCGGAACGCGGCCAGCATGGACGAACAGATCGATCGCATCGACCAATTGATCGTCCCGCTGGCCGTGGACAACCTCGCGCGTGGCGTGATGGACGGCGATCGGGCCTACACGATGAAGGTACTGGACGGACGCGGCGTGTTCCGCACACACAAATCCGTCGAGGGGACAATCAAAAAGACCGTCCTGCATCTCACGGTGCGGACGGAAATGCCGAAACATCTGGTGGTCGATTCAATCCCGATGCCGATTGCGGGGTCGATTGTGGGCGCGGCCCTCATTCCCGAGCCCGAGACGGCGCCTGTTCAGGAGATCGCGCATGAGTCTGAGAAATAACCTCCGCACGTACTGGCCGTGGTGGGTGGCGCTCTCGTTCCTTGGCGTCTACGAACTCGTTGCCTTGGCGGGCCCGGCGCCGACCCTCTCCGCGTTGGTGTGGCAGGCCAGCGCCAATAACCCATGGCTCGACGTCATCGTGATCGTGGTGTCGCTTGTGCTGCTGGTTCACTTCTTTTTCTTCATGCCGCCGAAGGCGAAGTAACGTGCCCGGGTTCGTGTCGCGCGCGCAACGACGGAAGTGGGAACAACTCGTCTCTGACGGGCGCGTCACGCCGGCCCAGTTTGAGGCGCGGGAGACGGAGACGAGTCGGACGATCCCCGAACGCGCTACGCCGCGGACGCGCACGGTGGGGCCGTCTCGGAGTGCGGACGCCGCGAAGCTGAACGATCGTCGGTATTAGATGGCCCGGACACGGCTGACCAATCCTCGTCCGGTCAATGACCTTCTGTACAACCCGTATCAGCAAGCGTTTTTGAGCGCGCGGCGCGCGCGCGTCTGCCCGGGCACGTGCGTCGTCATGGAGTCCGACTTGCAGACCGCCGTGGGGATGCCGCTCGTGGGCTCCCGGTTCATGTGGTCGATGCTCGATACGCTGTTCTGTCCGAAGTGTGGCGCCGTGGGCGCGCGGCCGTACCGCCGGTTCTATCTGCGCGCCGGCCGCCGTGGAGGCAAAACGCGCATTGGCGCGCAATCGGCCGTCGAAGAATGCACCGTCCCGTACTCGCAAGGCTGGTGCTGTGCGCCCAGTTATCCCGAACTGGAAGATTACGTCATCCCGGCGTTCTTTTCGCTGCTCCCGAGCGACTGGTTTGACCATCCATTGACCGATTGGAGCGAAGAACGGCTGACGCTGCGGCTGCCCAACATGGCCGAAGTCTCGTTTCGGTCGCTGGATAACCCCAATCGCGGCGCCGGGCCCGGGTTGCATTGGGTGTGGATCGATGAGGGGCGCAAGATTCAGGAATTGGCGTGGCAAATCCTGCGGCCGGCGCTGACCGAACACAAAGGCATCGCGTTCGTGACCTCGACGCCCGACTGGGGTGAAGATTGGTGCCATCGCTCGTTCTGGATGCCGGCCGTCGAAGGGCGCGCGGGCTACTGGGCCGTGACGTACCTGACCAAAGACAATCCCATCATCGATCCGGCCGAAGTTGAAGAAGCGCGGTTGACGATGCCGCCCGAACTGTTTCGCCGCGAGTACGAAGCGTCGGTGGAATACCCGCAGGGCACGATCTACGGGGACGTCATCGACCGCTGCCTCGCGGACGACGCGAAAATAGCGACATGGCTGCCAGAATGGCCGTCGATCCATCCGACCCGGCCGGTGTTAGTGCCACTGGACCCCGGCACTGACCATCCGTTCGCCGGTGTGGTGATCGTGGTCACGCCGAAGGGCTTGATTCTCGTCGGCGAGTACGAAGAACGGCGCAAAAAGTACCTCGAACACGCGACCGCCCTGAAATTGCTGACTGTCGGCCTCACGCCGCGCTACGGCATCGACAAATCACAGGCGCAGGCGGCGATCGAACTCGCCCAGTACGGGATCTTCGCGCAGGGCGCTGAAAATGACGTCGATGCCGGGATTCAGCGAGTCTATGCGTGGATGGCGTCGGGCCGGATGCTCCTGTCAACGGCGCGATGCCCAAAATTGATCGGCCGGCTCCGTCAGTATCGGTGGGCGGACATTCCCGAGACGAAACGCGGGCAGTTGGCGCCCGTGCCGTTCAAAAAAGACGACGACTTGCCCGATGCGCTCCGCTATGGCTGCATGATGTGGCCGGAACTGCCCACGTCGGCGGAAGCGGAGAAGTTTCTCCACCAAAACGGCCGAAATCTCGCCGTTCTGCCGGCCGACGTGCGCGCGACCATCGAACGCAATCACGAACCAGATCCGTCCGAAGATGGGCTGGTGCGCGTCACTGATGACTTTCAATCCGTGTCCGACCGGGACTATCCGCTGACCGATCCCGCGCTCGGGGACTTTTACCGCTAACCTGTGGTCAGTGTTAGGATACGCGCGATGTTTGGGTACCGTTTGGTCCGAGCCGCCGAGTACGCCGAATTGAAAGATGAACTCGCCACGACGCGCCGTGACATCGTGACGCTGCTGAAGAATCTGTCGGCCGTGGCCGTCAAGGCGGCGTCGAAAGAAACGATGGCGGACATGCTGACGCTCCGCATTAACCAAGTGGAACACGAACTCGGGACGCTGAAGCATAGCGTGACCGGCTTGCCGGTGCTGACGACCTCGATTGCCAAAGGATCGCCCACGCAGAATGCGGCGCTTGCCGCGGGCGCCGACTTGTTCGAAGACGTGGGCGACGAAGCGGCCCAACGGCTCCGCGACGGGGGCTTGCTGCATGATGAAGTGGACTTTTCAGAACTGGTAGCGCCCGCTCGTAATCTGGTGGGCTCGATCGGAGAATAGACATGGCAGAGAGCCAAGGATCCATGGGCGGCGCCGAACAGATGTTGGCGGGACTTGTCGGCCGTTCTCCGATCATGCCCGGTGGGGCGGCGCCCACGTTACGCGCGGTGCCCGGGTCAGGGGGCCACGACACGCCGTTCTACGATCAACTGGCGGCTGGCGACGCGCAAGCGGAAGCGACCGTCCGGAAGAAGTTCTCGGACGTGCGCCACGCCTCGCTCGAAGGCCGCGAACAGATCGAGTCCGGCTGGTGGCAAAAACTGCTCTACCTGAACGATCGCCAGTGGATCTACCACAACACCCGACTCGGCTGGCAGGACAAACGGCTGGCGCGCTGGATTCCGCGGCCGGTCACGAACATTCTGTCGGAGACGGTCCAGACGATTCGCGCCATGTTGAGCGGGATCGAAGTCACGGCGCGCGCTCGGCCGCTCGGGCCCGATCCGCTCGACACGCTGACGGCGAAAATGACGGACGACATCGAACCGGCGCTGCGCGAGGAACACAAAATGCAAAGTGTGTTCTTCGAAGCGGACTTTTGGGCGCCGGTGCTGGGAGTGGTGTGGCTCCATCCGTTTTGGGACCGCGACAATGAGGCGAATCAGGAGTTCATTCAAGCGATGTCCTGTCCCGGGTGCGGGTATCAGGCGCACCCACTGGATCTGGAGGACGGGATCGTTCCGGGCTGTCCCCAGTGCGGCATGGCGGGCGATGCGTTTCAAATGGCCCAAGATGCGGACGGCGAACCAGTCGGCCAACTGGAAACGGTCGGCGCCGGCACTACCGACGTCTGTAGCCCGCTTGAAATGCTGATTCCGATGTACTTCCAGCGGTGGGAAGACACGACGGAATTGATCCGCCTGCGGTGGCGCCCGAAGACGTACTACGACGGGCGGCCCTACGCGGACCAGATCCATTACCGCTCCACTCCCTCGGACCGCTCGTTGCAGATGTACCGTGCGCTGGCGACGATGACGGGCCTCTCGACACAGACGATCCAAGGCTCCGGCGCCCAGTCCTCGCGCGCGGAAGGCGTGATCGAAGCGGAATTGTGGGTCAAGCCCTCGCCGCAGTACCCCGAAGGGTTGTGGTGTCGGGCGGTCGGCGGCACCAAGGGCGACACGCTGATCATTCGAGACGAGGAACGGGGCATCATGCCCGGGCCGATCCCGACCCGTGACATCAAGGGCCGCCCGCTGTGGCCGTGGATCTACTACCCGTACGAACAGCGCGGCGGCAAACTGTTTTCGATCGGCGCGCTCGAAGCGCTGATGCAGAAGCAAGATCAAATCAACCGGAACGACTCCATGGTGGAGCTCATCATGCAGCGCATGGCGAACCCGGTCTGGTTGGAACCCAAAGGCGCCGAAGTGCAGCGGTTTACCGGCGAACCGGGCTTGATCGTGCGCTACTCGGTGGTCGCGGGGTCGCAAGCGAAACCGGAACGACTCGAAGGACTGACGCCCGGTAGCGCGTTCTTTCAACTCCGCGCGCAGTATTTCGCCGATGCGGAGAGAGCGGCAGCCACACAGGACGTGCTCAAAGGGCAGACCCCCGCTGGCGTCTCGGCGTTTTCGTCGCTGAACCTGCTCGTCGAACGATCGCAGTCCCGTTTCACGTCGCTATTCAAGGCTCGTGGGCGCGCGTACCGGGAATGGCTGATGATCGCACTCGAACTCGAACGGGTCCACGGGCCGCAGACGCGCGTCCGCACGATCATCGGGAAGAACAACACGTACTCGTTCAAAACCTTTCAGAAAAAGGATCTGCGCGGCGCCGTCAACATCATCATCGAAGATGGGTCGGAACAGCCCAAAACGTCGCTCGGGAAGCGCGCGGCCCTTCAGCAAGCGAAGGAACTGGGGTTCATCAATACCAACGATCCCGATACCATCTACAAGGGCCTTGAACTGCTCGGCATCTCCGACCTCTCGCCGGCCTTGTCGATTCACACGGTCGCGGCGCAGGTCGAACACCACCAGTATGAAGAATGGGTCGGGAACCAGCGGGCGGGGCTGTGCCCGCTCAAGGTGGAAAGCTGGCAGAATCACGCGGTCCATATCACCCAGTTCGATATGTGGGCCAACTCCGACCGGCTGCGCGCGTTGTCGCTGGCGGATCCGAATGTCCAGAAAGAACTGACGCTCCATCGGCTTCAGCATGGGGTGGCCTTGCAAAACCCGTTTGGATTGCCGTTGCCGATGCTGCCGGGCGGCCCGGGCGCGCTGCCGCCCGAAGGCGGCATGGATCCGGGGGGGCTGCCGCCACCCGAACCGCCGCAGGGCGCGGGCATGGCGATGGCGAACTCGAACCAAGAATCCGGCGCCGTGGATACCCTGCCCGGGATGGCGCCGGGCGGCGGGAACATGGACGCGCCGGCATGAAGGCGCTCCTCATAGAACGCCGGCGTCACGAAAAGGCCGGGTGCCGGGTGTCGGCATCCGGTCTGATCGACGCGCGCTGCCGAATGTGCCGTGAATACGACGAGATCACAAAACTGCAAACCGCCTGCGGCTGGGATCCCTCCCTGTTCGACCTGAACCTGCTCAAAAGCCTCCGCATCTCTGCCCGATAACAAATCCGTACTTGACAGATTACAGAATCGTAAGGGACACTCGCGTCTGTCTCGCACGCGGAACCTGCCGCGATACCAAGGGAAAGGACACTGACGCTATGTACATCCCCTCATTTGTTCGAACCTTCGATCCCCCCGACTCTGGTGCCGGTGCTGTCGCGCCGGCTGCTCCTGCGCCAGCCCCATCGACCACGCCTGTGACCTCTGCACCGTCAGGGGCTCCCGGCGCTGGCGATGGTGCGCCTGCCGCGGGCGCGGCCCCCGCGTCCGGCGGCTTCAGCTATGCGGAAGATCGAAGTCAATGGATCCCGCCACATCGCCTCAGTGAAGTCACGACGCGGTTCCGCACACTCGCGGAACAGAATCGTGAACTCGATCGACGGGTGCGTGCGCTCACGGGGATCGAACAGCCCCGGAACACGCAACATGATGCGGTGCGCCAGCAATTCGCGGAAGTGTTCCCCGAAATGGCGCCCCTGCTTCAAGACCCGAAAGCCTTAGCGCAAGTACTCGAGCTTGCCAAGAGCGGCCAGTTGGACGAACTCCGCGGCACGGCCGAAGCGTACTGGGGACGACACGCGCAGACGACCGCGCGCGAACTCGTCACGCAGTTCGCCAAAAGCTCCGGCGTGGACGTGAGCACGTTGTCGCCGCGCGTCCAAAATCGCATGGCGCTCCATCTGAAGGCGTTTATCGAGGAAGACCACACGGGGCAGCGGCAGCACCGCTTCGAAATGGCGGATCCGTCAATCGTTACCGAATGTTTGGCCGACATGGACGGGATGTTCCTTGATCCCTTGCGTCGGTCAACGGCGGCGGCGGCGGCGCGCAACCTTGAACAGAATCGGCGTCTGCCGGAAGCCGGCGTCCGGGGAGCGGTACCTCCGAACTCCGAGAGGCCGGCGCAGACCAAGGCTGAACGGCGCGAAGCCGCCCGTCAATTCGTCCTTTCCAATCGCGGGTAGGGACACAGGAGACTGGTTATGAGCCTCGGATCCACAGCCGTCCTTGACGGCTTGCTGAAGGACTACTACGACGACGAATGGGTGAAGTCAGGCGTCAACGACTTGCATCCTCTGAAGGACATCATCGAAGAAAAGATGATGGACAAGAAGTACGGCGGGCGTCGGGTGATGTACGGGCACCACGTCAGCCGCAACAAGTCGCCGTTCGCCACGGGCGAGTACGGACTGTTCGCCGAAGCGGACGTGCAGGGACACATCGACATCACGGTCGAAGCCCGCAAGATGATGGGCCGGACCATTCTCACGCCGGAAGCAATCGCCGATACGGCGGATTCCGCGATGGCATGGGAAGATGCCGAGGAGAACAACTTCGATCGGCTCGTGATCGACCTCGCGCGGCGTGATGAACTCATGCTGTCGTACGACGGACGCGGTGTGCTGGGGCGGATCAACGCCGCAGATCCGGATGCCGCGACCACAGTGGCCGTCGATTCGCCGGGTGGCGTGACGGGCTCGACGTTCGGCAACCGCTTCTTCCGCGTGGGAGAAAACGTGGCGGCGATCAACCCGGCCACGGGCGGGATTCGCGCGGTGGTGTCGCCGATCACGGCGGTCTCGGCTGATGGCACGACCATCACCGGGACGAACATCGGCAGCGCAACGGCGTGGGCGGACAACGACTATCTGGTGAAGGCCGCGAACGCCACCGTCACCGATCCACTGGACACCGAGTACGAGCACTGGTTCTGGGGCTTGCTCGGCATCTTCGACGACGGCACCTACCGGGGCAACTACGGCGGCGGCGACCGCACGCTCTGGAACACGCTGAACACCTACGTCAATGCCTCCACGGGAGCGTTGTCGGTGGACACCCTGCAAATGCTGTCCGACGTCATGGATCAGCGCTCCGGGGGCATCACGTCCCTGATGCTCTGTCACCACAGCGTTCGGCGGCTCTACATCAAGCTCACGCAGGCCGACCGGCGGTATTCCGGTGAGGACTTGCGGAAGCCGGATGCGGGCACACTCGCCTTCAAGCAGGGCGACATCACCATGGGCGAGGTGCCCATCAAGGCCATCCGTGACTTCCCGTACGGCGTCCTGCTCGGCATGGACGTCGAAATGGCGAAGCTGCGGCGGTACGTCTCGACCAAGGGCGAGTGGGTCAAGGACGGCGACGGGCGCGTGCTCGTGCGCTCGGGGACCGGCTCGACCGCGCGGGATGCCTTCGAAGCGTGGTACCGGATGCGCTACCAGTACTGGGCGAAGGTGCCGTCTGCGGCGTGGCGCGCGGACGGAATCACCGGCGCGACCGTGACCATCGCTCGGCCGCTCGGTGACTAACCGGGACGCCTTCGGGTAAGTTGGCGCCGGGCGGTACTCTCTCACGGGTACCGTCCGGCGTTTTGTTCGTTCAGGGATCGGAGGATCCAATGTCTGAGTTCGCGCGACAGCCCCTACGAAGCGACCGGCTGACGGCTGGCCCGTTCTATACCGTGATCAACCGCATCTCTCGGGTGCTGACTGTGACCGTGGATGGCGTGTGCTTCGACATGCAGCCGGGCCTCAATCCGTCGATTCCGTCAGCCGTGGCCCAGTATGCCGCCAAACAGCACCCGCGGCGTGGCACGTTCGAATCCACCCTCCAGTGTGGCGAAAGCCTGCTGGTCGTCAAGGAACTCTGCTCCGATCCCACGGCCATGTCGATGATCCCGCCCGGACAGGAACACTTGGGCGAGGAAGCGATCGACCGGCGCGCGTTCCCACAGGCCCATCCGACCCATCTGGAGCGGTTGGCGCGTCCCGGGAACTACGAGGAAACGCCGTTCGGGTCCGATCCCAATTCGGTCGTCGTCGAAGCGGACAAATAACCCATGGTGCCGGATATTTACCTCGACCTCCCCTCGCCGTTCGGCCTGCCGCGGCCGACGCGCGCGTGGTGTGACGTGATCGCGTCGTTCGATCCGGACCTGCGGATCTTTCCGTCGCAAACGCACTCGGTCTACCGCCTGATGCGCCGGGCCCACCAGACACCCGTGGGCGCGCTGGTCAATCGGGTGCGGGCCGCCATCGAGCGAGGCATTCTGACAGAAGTGAATCCCGATACCAGAATTGCGATCCAACATCGGCTGGTCGCGGTGTCCACGCTACCCAAGGAAATCACCACGGTCAGCCCTGAACGCATCGTCGCCAGCCTCCAACGCCGTGACCAATGGGGGTTTCGGGATGGCGATGCGGTCGCGGACGCGCTCGACCAACGCGATGCCGACGAGGTATCCGCCATCGACCGCGAACGAAATCGTCAGTACCGCGAACGGCGCAAGGCGGCGGGAATTTCACTTTTGTATCGGACTGGTGCTAGAGTTTCGCTCATCAAGCCGTCTCTCAGCCCCACTCCGGGGTTCGAGGCGGATTGCATGGGGACTCCGGACGGCGATTCTGCCGTGACTGTCTCCCCAAAGGAGTAGGCCCATGGCGTTCAGCGGTTCCGACCCCATTCTTGCCAAGCGTCGTTTCTTCCACGCGGCGGCTGTCAGTGCGGCCGTCTACAACCTGTCAATCGCGTTCTTCTCATGGATCAATCAGCAAGGCGGGAAGCCGGACCTCCAAGTGGTCGAAGTGACCTACGGCACGGCCGGCGCACAGGTCATCTGTTCCGGCGCCTGCACGTTGCGGGCCTTGATCCTCAACAAACCCACGACCACGGCCGGCTATGCCAAGTTCTCCAACCACGCAACGGATTACTCCGGGGCGGCGGTGATGCTGGTGGTCGGCCAGAACGTGATCGACGCCTTCGCGGCGTTCTACCCGAAGGGACTCACGCTGTCCACGGGGCTCACCTACGAGTCGCACACGGCAGTTGACGGCACGACCACTTCGGCCGCGGGCGATGGCGCCACGGGCGTTGCGGTCATCTCTGCGTAAGTTCGAACAGGGACGGTTCCGGGGTTCCCCCGGCAGACCGGAACCGTCCTCACCCTTCCGCCGGGCAAAGGTCGCGGGCGTTCCTGACGGCCTGTGTGCATAGGAGAACGTCGTCATGTCCATTCGCTTCATCGAAAAAGTCTCTGCTGCCGCCGACATCGTGAACCTCCCGAACGCGGCCGGCATCGGCGTCCTGAACGGTCAGCCGCTCATGCGGACGGCCTCGGGTCTCATCCCGATTGGCGCCGTCAATCCCACCGGCGCGCTCGACTACTACGTGGATCTGAACGTCTCGGCCTCGGGCGACGGACTGAGCCCGGCGACGGCCTTCGGCACGATCGCGGAAGCGATTGCGGCCAGCAACATCAGCATCGGCCTGACGGCGAACCGCTGGTGGGCGCGACGGAATCGCATCTTCGTCATGGGCGATGGGATCACCGAATCCCTGACGGTCCTGCCGGAGAAGTGCGACATCATCGGCATGGGCTCGGACCTGTATCCGTTCCCGCGCGTCATCGGCGTGCAGACGATCGCGGCGGCGGCGGTTGGCTGTCGCATCATCAACATGGGCTTCATCTCCACCGGGGCGGGAGCGACCATGACGATCCCGGCCGGCTGTCACGGCTTCCAGTTGCTCGGGTGCCTGTTCCTCCCGACCGTGACCGGCAGCACGATCGGCCTGTCGATCACCGACACGGCGGCGTGCAAGATCATCGGCAACACCTTCCAGCCGGCCGCCGGCGATCCGGCCACGGGCGTCTACGCGACGTGCATTTCGGTCCTCGGCACGGTCGGACACGAAATGGAGATCGCGGAAAACAAGATGTGGGGCACCGCAGGGATCCTCATCGCGGCGACGGTGGCCGGCTTCGGGTCGATCCTCCGCGAGAACATCATCCGCGCGATCGACCTCCCGATCAACGACGACTCGGACGATTTCATGATCGTCAACAACCGCTGGATCACCGACATCAACACGGGCACGTCCACGGCCGGGTGGGACTTCAACCTCGCGCTGGCGGTCGGGAACATCCAGATGGGCGTCACGGGTCTGTGCGACACCGTGCCGTACACGAAGATCGCGGAGTAAGTCGGCTCACTCGGAACTGGGTCGGGGGGCGCAGGCTCCCCGGCCGACCTTTTCAGGAGAACTCCGATGGGCGATAGAGTCAAAGACAACCTCACGTACCACGAAAATGCGTCACTGAGCTATACGTTCGTTGCGGCCACCGACTACACGACGGCCGCGGCGAAGATCGCGGCGAAGGCCGGGTTCACGATTCATGTGATCAAGATTGCGCTGATGGTCACGACTGACAATGCGGCGCTTCAGACCTTTCAGGATTCGGCTACCACGCCTATCTTGATTGCCGCGCTGAAGGCGTCTCCGGGGCTCGGTCCCGTGATCTTCGACTTCGGAGAGGACGGGTTCGCGCTGACGGAAGGCAAGTCGCTCGACCACAAGATGTCGGCGGCGGGCATGGCCGGCTCCGTGACGATCACGGCCTACTACAAGCGGACCACTGGCCCGAACGTCTCGTAAGGGGCGCCGCACTGATGGCGACGCTCATTTCGACACTGGTCGGGTCTGCACGAACGACGTTGATCGAAAGTTCGGCGTCGTTCTGGTCGGATGATGAATTGCTGAGGTTGGCAAGTGGCGGGATCCGTGATCTGTGGAAAAAGGTCATCGATCTGAACAAAGACCACTTTGTCACCATCTACGAGACGAACGTCGCGGCGGCGGCCTCCACGGCTGCCCTGACTGGAGTGCCGTCGGACGTCTTTCGCGTGGTGGCGCTCCAGCCGCGAACGCTGGGGGCCACGTCAGCCAATCGGGGATTGATCTTCAAGCCGCGCGAACTCAATCATCCCGATTGGGTCCAGTCGGAGGCGTCGGCTGCCGTGACGCCCAGCAATCGGGTGGTGTACTACGCGATCATCAATGCCGGCGCGCCAGTGGCGGCGCCGGAGATCCACCTGTCTCCACAGTTGGCGTCGGCGCTCGATCTGACGCTGAAGTACATTCCGACGCTGGGCACACTCACGCTCGGCTCGACCAATCCGATCCCCGGCGAATCGGACGTCGCGATCAAGCACTACATCATCGCGTTCGCTCGGGCGAAGGAACGCGAAGATCGGGCGCCGGATCCCGAACACCTGTCCATCTACGCGACGGAAGCGCGCAACCTACTGACGGTCCTGACGCCTCGCTCGGTGCAGGAACCGGAGTTCGTCGTCGGGATGTGGGAACACGACAGCGCAGGGTCGGAATAACCCATGGCTGGCGGACTGCCCGACTATCTGATCGGGGACAAGGGCGTTCAACTGACCGGCTCGCCCATCCACACGCCGGATAGTGGCCTGCTGGTCGGTCAGAACGTCGAGTTCGTTCGTGAACAAGGGCTCGGGGGCATCGGCTCTCGGCGCAGTCTCACGGCGTTGAACACGACGGCGCTGGCCGGCGCCGTCAAGCATGTCGCCAACCTGCCGTTCCCGTATCCCACGGCGTTGATCATGATGGTCGGACTCAATTCTGCGGAGGATCCGCTTTCGTGGCTGACGACGGTGGACGGGACGACCTTTGAGACCGTCGCCGTCACGGTCGCCAAGCGCAGTCTGGACGTCGGGTATTTCACGGCGAATGTCTCCGCGTTTCTGCATGGCTTGAACGTGTACATGCCACAGAAAGCGGCCAGCTATCGGCGACGGTTCTACTATGCGTCGGACGACTACGTGGTCTGGTATTCGGGCATCGCGGCGGACACAGCCACGCGGCCCGTGGTGGCCCAGTATGACGGGTCGATCGGGTTGGAACTGTTCCGCCTGCCGGACAATCCCACGGCCACGGTCGGGTCGTTGCCGTTTTGGATCATTCGGCTTGACGTGATCGCCGGCCTGATCTGGTTGTGCGTGTTCGACCCGGGTGGGGTGGCGCCGAATCTCAAGGGGCGGGTGCTGACGTTCGATCCGGAAGATGGCACGATGGCGCTGGTCGGCAACCGTTTTGGCGATGGCACTGGGGAGAACACGGGCGGGATGCCGTACTGCCTGCGATCGTACGCCGGCCGGATCTTCTGCGGCACGATGGGGATTTCAGGGAATCCAGCCGGGAAAGTCTACAGTATCTTGGCGGGGGTTGAGACTGAGTGGGCCCTCGATCGCGCGATGGCGGTCGATGACGGGTACTGCATGGATCTGCTCGAGTACAACGGCGACCTGTACCTCAGTACGGCCTGCGATGCTTCGGGGACGGCGCGCGTGGACAAGCGCACGGGCGCGGGCGTCTGGTCGGCCTCCTTCACCGCGCCCACGACCAATGTCGCCTACTGCGGGCCCTTGGTCGAGTTCGAGGACGAACTCTATACGTGCTTCTTTGCCGGCAGTGGGGGCACGAAGTATTGCCTGATCAAAAAGTTCGACGGGTCCAGTTGGACGACCGACAAGGACATCAACACCGACTACAGCGTGACGACGCTCGTGCCCGGTCAGCCGTACGTCTTTCGGGATGCCCTGTACTGGCCGTTCTTTCCGGGGGCGACGACCGACACGAGCGGGTTCTTGTTGAAGCGCACGGCG